>JBLHGN010000116.1:0-10422 GCA_047616325.1 Lentisphaeria bacterium | reverse complement strand
TGGGTCGTTAGCAGCTGTTCACTCATATCGAGTTCGATTGTTCAACAGAATTCAACGCTCGATAGATTGTAGCTTCACCCAGGTTAAAGTCCTTTGCCAATTTACCAATGGTATCACCGGCAAGCCGTCGTGAATGAATATCTTGTTTTATTGCCTCTGTTAATTTTGCGGGTCTGCCGAATTTGACGCCATTCTCTTTGGCTTTGGCAATACCCTCAGCCTGGCGTTCGGTACGCAGGTCATTTTCGAATTCAGCGATGGAGGCCAGCATGTTAAACATGAGCCTCCCTGTCGATGTACCGCTGTCGATATTCTGGTCTAAAACTAAAAGGTTGATTCCCTCATTTTGAAAACGTTTTGCCAGCTGCGCCAAATGAACGACTGATCTGGCCAAACGATCAAGCCGTGTAATAACGAGTGTGTCGCCTTCGCGAAGGTAATTCATGCAGGACTGGAATTCAGGACGATCGGCAGTTCGACCGCTTCTCTTTTCCTTGTAAATGCGATCGCACTTTGCGTGGTTTAGCTTTTCAAGCTGGACTTCCAGACTTTGACCGGTTGAGCTTACACGGGCGTAGCCAATTAGAGTCATAACCTATCATATCTCTTAGGGGTTATTGATTTTGCAGTTATGATAGTACTTTTGAGAGGTGTTTTCTATCCCTATCAAATGGTATACATTTTAATAGGGGGAAACTGGGTATCGGGGCCTAGCTGGCAAGGAAATAATGTTGGTTAAACGTGAATACTCTGAAGCCCAATAGTACCAATGCCTGCAGAGCAATAAGCGAAAAATATCGCGTTTATGCACAATACCCCCTATTACCCCACCTTTATTTGAATACAGCTGGGATTTTTACTGCAGCTGGCGCAAAAGTTGGCGCCCCAACGCTAGCGCGAATGCTTTTTTGGAGGACTTGGGCGTAGAAAGCGGCGCTCAATCACAATAATACACTTACAGATACCACGGCTTTGGGTGTTGGCGTCGCTCGGCCAACAATACTAAGCCCTGCTTGTCTATTAACACCGTAATGGCACCATCGGTGGCCGTGTTCCACTGCCGACTACCCATATTTTCGTACCTACCCTTAACTTTATTAGTCGGGTGGTGGTAGCGATTATTAAAACCGGCACTATAGATAACATGTTTGGGTCGCAAGTGACGCAATAGAGCCCCCGTAGATGAGGTGTTGCTGCCGTGATGCGGGGCGATTAACACATCAATATTCTGCGGCAAATTGCCATCGGCTAACAGTTCACGCTCGACCTTAGCCTCCACATCGCCCATCAACACTATGTGATGCTTACCCACTGTCAACACCACCACACAAGAACTGTTGTTGCCGGTATAGCTTGGGTCATTTGAATTCATACTTTGTCTTGGCCACAGCACGGTCGCACGTACTCCATGTGTTTGCCACTCTTGGTCCCGCTTACAGGCCTGAGTTTTGTCGGCGTTTGCCACCGTAGTAGAGTTAAACTGAAGAGCACCGGGTTCCGAAGTGAGAATAATATCTGTATCAAAGTATTCGAGCAGCCCAGAAAGCCCACCCGCATGGTCATTATCGCTGTGACTTATCACCAAAGTCGAAAGATGTGTGACGCCCTCGCTGCGCAAAAATGGCGCCACCACGCGACTGCCCGTATCAAAATCTTCCGATAATCGGGGTCCTACGTCGTAAACCCAGGTTAGATCTGCTTCGTTTTTCTGTCGCGCATTTGTTTTAGGTGGGGCTTCAAGTTTTTCCGGAACCGAGAGTGCTTTCGATGAAGTGACGACTATGGCAAGCCCTTGCCCAACATCGAGCACCGTCATTTTTAATAAAGGAAGATTGTTAGAGGGTTTCGAAAACAGAAACACTAAAAATATACACAGGGCCGGCCACTGCAAGCGCATCGCCAGTGGAGTGAGGAACAGAACAGAAGCAAAACAACCTGCCGCCACCAACCACAAGGTTGGTGCACGAAACCCATAAAAAGTGGCTTTTAGTTGCCCCAAGCCCTCCAATAATGGCCAAATCGTATCCATAGCCATATATGCAATATTCAACAAACTCATTCCTAGAGGCTCATAAACAAATGTTGCCGCAACGGAGCAAAGCAGAGTGGGAATAACCAGAAACGACACCCATGGCACCGCAACTAGATTGGCAAGAGGCCCAACTAGGCTCACGGGAAGGTGCAGAATTAACAAGGGAGCAAACAGGCCGAAAAATACAACACATTGCGCCCGACCAAACGTTTTATACCATGGCTGCTTCATCGGTCTATGGCCAAAACTCCACAAAAGTGTGGCCACAGCAGCAAAGCTTAACCAAAACCCCACCTCCACAAAGGCAAAAGGGTCAAGCAACACGATCACGGTGCCAGCAATTATCAGCAGGTGAAACATGCTGCTTTTACGACCTAAGAGATAAGCGATGTTAACGCCTGCAATGAGTACCAATGCACGCACTGTCGGCACCGAAAAGCCAGCCAGGGCGCTATAAAAAACGGCACTCCCCAAACACAACAATGCCGCAGGAAGCCGCAACACCAAAGGTCGAGTCGACCACATAATGAGAGGCCTAAAAAGGTGAGCCACAAAAAATGCCAAAGTTGCGATTAGGCCCACATGCAAACCCGATATAGCCATTAGATGGTTGGTACCGGTTGCACTTAATACCCGCCACTGTTGAACAGTGATAGAAGATTTATCCCCCACGGTAAGCGCCCTAAACAGTCCAACCAAAGGCCGCTGAGGCACTGCATCTTCTAAGCGATTAGCATGCTGCTCAGCACTAAACATCTTTGCAGCCAAGCCATAACGCATTCGATCAAGGCTTAACCGATTATTTTTCAGTATTAGCGCATTACCGCCATTTCGTTTGACATAGCCCGTTGCTACCAGTTTTTGCTGAAGTAGCCACGCTTGATAATCGAAGCCCCTTGGATTAACAAAACCGCGAGGACGTTTTAAGCGAACAAGCAAAGACCAATGGTCTCCTGGTTTAACAGCCCTGGGCTCAATAATTGCGTTCTCAATTGCTGGCCCACCAGCTCTACTCCGGTCATTGTAATTTTTTAAACTTCTCCTCCAGGACAAACGTACTTTCTTATCCACCAGATTAAGTAATTCAATATGTGCATCACCACTCCCCTGCTCTTTACTCCCTGTGGTCGAGGCAATCTCGGCGGTGAGCACGCGCAGTTCAAAACGCGTAACATCCGCCGCTTCTGTGGGTAGCCCAACAATCGTGCCCGTCACACTAATGTCTTTTCCTTCAAGTGCGCTTGGCAGCTGATTGTCTATAAGGCTATTCAGGTGGATGCAGCCAAGCGATATACCAAGGGCAATCGATACTAGGGAGCACGCTAATCGGTTGTGGGGCAACACAAGTAACGAGAGAAGGCTCAGTGTGGCGATAACTAGGCATGCGCTAAGAGAGGGTAACGAAGCGAAAAAAACGGGCGACCCTGCACCACATGTAAACAGCAGTAGATATAATCTTATTGGCATTCCTTGCCTCCTTGTTCCTATAACCTAAGGTAAATAAAAGTTTAACCCAATCTTTTTGCAAGTGGTATGGGTTTATCTGGAAAAGAGTGACCGTGATCGGCATAATACTGCTCCTACTATCTACCACGTTCGAATATAGATACCCATACATGCCGCGAAAGATTTTTAAGCGCTACTCCCCAGACCCACATAAACTCAGGAAAATACCTGCGTTAAAAATTTTTGGCGTTTTACTGCATGACCCAAACCTATTTCACTTGAACCGCCATTCGGTCTCTATGGCTTTTTTTGTCGGGCTATTTATCGCCTTTTTACCCATACCTTTTCAACTACCGATCGCCGCTTTTGGGGCCGTTCTGTTTCGGTGTAACCTACCCATTACAGTGACCTTGATATGGGTGAGCAACCCCATCACCATCCCGTTTATTGTTTTCTTGTGCTACAAATTTGGCGCGACATTATTGCACATCCCAGAAAAAGATCTTTCCTTTGAGCTTTCCCTGGCTTGGTTCCAATCGGAATTTTTAATCATCTGGCAACCTCTTTTGTTAGGCTGTTTTTTGGCCAGCTTATTTTTTGGCTGCTCCGGCTACGTCACCATTCAGTGGATCTGGCGTTGGCATGTAGTTAAACGATGGGAAAAGCGTAAGCTTCGTCGGCTTCAAAAAGAAACAACAGGAACAAAAGAAAACATTTAAGCCTATCTGTGCAGTCCTTTATTCGTAGCGCAATGCTTCTGCTGGTTGAATTTTGCTCGCTTTCCATGCAGGGTAAATGGTTGCCAAAACACTCATACCAAGTGCCGTAAGCACTACGGTTGAAATATCTGAAAGCCGTATTTCAGTAGGTAAGTAAGTAAGCGGATAAACGTCAGACTTCAAGAACTGCACGTCAAAAACCGTCTCTATTACATGCACAAAGTCTTGTAAACCCAAAGCCAGTAAACATCCAACAAGCACACCAATTAACGTTCCTACTACGCCGATAAAAATGCCCTGAATAATAAATATGCTCATAATCTGGCGCGTACTTACACCTAATGTCTGTAAAATAGCGATGTCGCCCTGTTTATCGACTACCACCAACACCAACGTAGACACAACGTTAAATGCGGCAATAGCAACCAATAGCGACATCAACAAACCCACCAGGTTTTTCGACATTTGAATCGCCTGATACAAGTTCCAGTGGGTGCGAGTCCAGTTACTGCCGTAATAGCCCGGCCCCAGCGCTAGTGTGGATCCATAAACCACGTTAGGGGCGTCAAAAATATTTTCCAATTTGAGACGAACACCGTCAACGCGATGTGGACGCGATGTAAGTTGTGCTGCTCGCATCAAAGACGTAAGCGCTAAAGTGGAATCGAGTTCGGTTTTTGATTCCACAATTCCAGCCACTTCAAAATAAGCAATATGTGGTGTGCGCGAGGCAGACGCCAAGTTGGGAACAAGCACCATTAACTTGCCCCCTACTACAACACCAAGGGTATCGGCAATGCCTTTGCCCAACACAATGATATTGTCATTGGCTTCAATGCGCGCAAGTACTTCCGGCCCTACATAGTCATTAATTAATGACACGTTTTTTTCTGCTGTAGGATCAAACCCAAACAAAACCATTGCCGTGGTATTTTTGCGATAACTGATTAAACCATTGAGCTGAATAAATGGCGATGCGGCTACTACAGCTGGGTCTTTTTCTAGTTGCGTTTTAATTGATCGCCAATCGTCTATACCTTGGTGGTGATAAACCGCGGCCTGTGGCACTAAGCCTAATATGCGTTGGCGCAATTCGCGATCGACACCATTCATAACCGAAAGCACCAGAACCAGCAGTGACACGCCAAGCGCCAGACCGGTTATTGACACGCCGGATAAAAATGAAACCGATTGCGAGCTACGTTTCGCAACGGTGTAGCGCAGACCAATAAAAAATGGAAAGAGAATATTCATCAACGTCTCTGCAGCAATCCATCGGTGAGTTCGTAAACCATGTCCATGGTCGCCGAAAGTCGCTCGTCGTGAGTCACCACAATAAAACTAGTTTCCAGGGTTTCACTTAGTGATTTCATCAGCACTTGAATAGCCTGCGCGTTGCCGGAATCTAAATTTCCGGTGGGTTCATCCATCAATACACACGCGGGCGAGTTAGCCAATGCTCGAGCTATGGCCACACGCTGACGTTCGCCACCGGAAAGTTCGGAGGGCTTATGCGAATAGCGATGCGACAAGCCCACCTCGTGCAAAATACCTTCGGCTATCACATGTGCGTCGCGCTTATTTTTACCGGCAATCAATAGCGGCATGGCCACGTTTTCCAGCGCTGTAAACTCAGGTAATAGATGGTGAAACTGATAGACAAACCCGAGGGATTTATTCCTCAGCAAACCCCGTTTATTTTCACTTAAGGCAGAAAACGGCTTACCCAGCACCGTAACTTCACCGCTATTGGGCTTATCCAGACCACCTAGTACATTTAATAAGGTGCTTTTGCCGCTTCCCGACGTGCCGACTATAGCAATATGTTGCGATGGCGCCACCGAAAAGTTTACGCCTTTGAGTACTTCCACTGGCTGCGGCCCCTCGTCATAAGACTTGACCACTTGATGGCAGGCGAGAATGGAATGCTCCATTGGTTTCGGTTGCACGGTTTTCATGTATCAATTGTTTCCGTTTTAAATGTCGTAGCGCAGCGCTTCTGCGGGGGCTATTTGGGAGGCGCGATAGGATGGGTAAATGGTAGCCAAAAATGACACCAGCGCGGCCAGTGCACAGGTCCACAGGGTGTCATTTAATTTCCACTGTGAGGGAATTGCAGTCACGAAATACACATCGGCATCGAATACTTGAAAATTTAGTGTCGACTCGACGAACGCCACTATTTCAGGTAAAAAATGCGCGCCAATGATGCCAAAAAATGCACCAAAAGCTATGCCCAAAAAGCCCATTACAGTGCCCTGCACCATAAAAACTTTTATCACATCTTGAGGTGTTAAGCCAAGGGTGCGCAAAACCGCAATGTCACTGCGTTTTTCTGCCACCATCATGGTTAAGCTGGTAACAATATTAAACGCGGCTATAGCGACAATAATGCTAAGCATTAAACTTACCACGGTTTTTTCCATCTTTACCGCGCTAAATATACTACCCTGGGTTTGGCTCCAGTCCTTCGCAACGTAGTCCTCTCCTAGCGATTCTCTAAGCGCCTGAATCTGCTGCGGTGCCAAATAGATATCTTCAAACTTCAAGCGAAGCCCTTCAACACGACCTGGCATACGAAATAATTTTTGCGCGTCCTCTACGTGTATCATCGCTAAACTTTGGTCAACCTGGGCATTCACTTCAAATATAGCCACCACTGTAAACCGTTTTGAGCGAGGGAATACTCCGGCAGGGGTAACCGATACGATTGGCAAGGTTAAGGACACTTTGTCGCCAAGACTGACGCCGAGATTTCTGGCAATAATACTGCCCAGAACAATGCCATAGTCGCCGGCCTTTAAGTCGTCGAGCTGACCAAGTAGCATGTAATTGGCCACCAGTGACACGTTTTTTTCGTATTCAGGCGCTATGCCCTGCAGCTCTATTCCGCGCACACCGCCTTCAAAAGAGACAAGAGCGGTACCGTCAATGTAGGGAGCGCTGGCCATTAGGCCCTCGGAGCCAGAAATATTCTTTGCCAAATCTTGCCATTGCTCTAGCGGTTCAACTGTTCCCACGTAGCCGTGGGGAACCACGCGCAAAATGTGCTCTTTGAGCTCGCGATCGAAGCCATTCATCACCGAAAGTACAACAATAAGGGCGAAAACGCCCAGTGCCATGCCAAACAGGGCAAACAGACTTACAAAAGCGATAAATCCGTTGCGTCGTTTTGATCGCGTGTAGCGCAATCCAATGTACCAGGGGAGAAAATTCATGGCGCAGATTAAACAGCAGAAACTAAAGCGCGACAAGGGCCGTGTGGGTGTTCTATCCTATAAAGAACACAACTTGTTTAAAATTGTATAAAGCATGAACAAAAAGACCCCGGCTCAGCCAGCCAAAAAGCCCAGCCGAGAGAAGCGCGACTTCTTTCGAGTCAGTCAGGACGTGTACTTCGACTACAAAGCCGTTGAAACATTCGCCGCCGAGAATCACAAACCACAAGATGAATTTGAAGATTCCGTTTCCCTTAGCCTATTAAGCGAGCTTAGGCGCTTGGATCGCGACAGCGTTCAAACACTGCGCCTACTCACCGAAAAGAATCGCTTACTGGGCGACTACCTGCAGACATTGAGCAGTAAAATCGACCTGATTGCCAGTCATTCTCTATTTTCACAGGACGCCACTGCCAACGACAAACCCAAAACACGTATCAATTTAAGTGAAGACGGCATGGCGTTTATGTCTGAACGCACGATATATAAAGGAAGCTATCTAGCTGTAAGGCTTATCTTCCTTCCCAAATATGTTCCTGTTACCTGCTACTCGCAGGTAACACGATGCGAACAAAAAGAGGATAAACATCAGGTAGCCGTAAGGTTTTGTCGCCTGACCGATAGTGACCGCCAGGAGTTTGCACGACAAATTCTCAAAGCCCAAGTGGTGGGCAAAAAACCGGCTAGAAGTTAACCACAGGCGATTGGAGGCTAAGGCATCACCTCAGACAAGCCATAGCAGAGTCTTCTATTTTTGTATGTGACCCAACATGACTTTACTCAGGCAAAAGCAATAAGGGCCACACTATTAATAAGGCTGCCCCGAAACACAAAACACCCAGCTGATACCGATGTCACAAGCAAATAAAATTTAACTGGCAACAGCAACAAAATTAACTCAAAATTGCCAATTGACATAAGGACCGACACCCATGAAAAGACAAGCTCTTCTTGGTTTACTGCCCCTTGCAGTTGCCTGCGCCACGCTCACCGGTACCCAACTCACCCATGCCGACACATTAGCCATGCCTGAACAAAGTGAATGGAGCGCTAAAACGCCTGCGAGAGGCACGACAAAAGCATATGTTGAAGCAGAATTTGGCGCCCCCGACAGCGAGGAAGGCCCCAGGGGACGACCCCCTATCTATTTCTGGGAATACCCCGATTTCACCGTGTATTTTGAAGATAACCACGTTATTCATACGGTTATCAAGCGCCGATAATAATGACTTACACCTATGTTTTGGTGCGCAAAAATTAAACCCCGAATTTCGCGCGAGCATATACCGCATTGGCTCTATTATGCGTATGTAGCCTGGAGAAGAAGTTTTGCAGTTTAAGATGACACACTCGTTAAATCTGCATATCCTTTTATAAGGGCCTGCGGATATTTTTGGCATCAAGAATGAAGTTTATAAAGTAGTATGGGGCAGTAAATTTCAAATATTTCGAACTTTATCCACCGTTATTCTAACGCAGTTTTTTCCTTGCCTTTTTGCTTCGTGTAGAGCGGAGTCTGCAGCATTTATTAATTCGTCGCTGCAATCGAATTGCGAAGAATGCGCAACTCCTGCGCTAAAGGTCACATGGTAACTACGTCCATTTTCAGTAAATACCTGCGCTGCAAAATCATTGCCCAACTCATTTAACAACACACGTGCATCATCGATTTCACAGTCCAGTAAAATTACGCCAAATTCTTCGCCACCATACCTTCCTAACACGTCGCCGCTGCGAACGCGCGCTTTTAACATTCGTGCCAGGCTATTTATTACTCTGTCGCCTTGTAGATGAGCGTATATATCGTTAATTTGTTTAAAATTGTCGATATCAACTATGGCATAACAAAAATTATTTTTTGAGCTTGGCGAACGCCCATATTCTAGAGCCACCTGTTCTCTAATAGCACTGTGCTTTAACAAACCCGTTAAGCTGTCGTGTGATATTAATTCGTTTACGCGCCGAGCCCGCAATACCCTAATGTGAACGGCCTCTACCAAATGTGCGTCATTAATTGGCTTGGTGAGAAAATCGTCACCGCCGGTACGCAACGCGGCCAGCTGCTGATCTACATGCGCCTCGGTCGATAAAAATACCACTGGAATATGCAAGTACTGAGGATGAAAGCGAATAACACCGGCCAAATCGATGCCGGAACATTACGGCATGTAGATATCCAAAATGATGAGTTTCGGATTAAAATTGGCGACCTCTTCAATAACCTTATCAGGGATTGATATGCACTGGGTTCGCATACCCGCATTTTGAAGAACCAAAGCATAATGTTTAACAAGTGTTTCATCGTCGTCGACAATTAATATTCTTAAGGGCTCAACATTAAAGGATTCCAAAATGGGGTTCTATGACCATCCCCCGAAATGTGACATAAAGTGCTACAGGCCATATTATTCAAGGCCTGTAGCGGGATGTTATTTTTAATCTGTGCCAGAATTGTCCATTTTAACTGCCTTATGAACCACTTGAAAACGTAAAATTAAGCCACCAAGCGCATTTTAGTCAGCTCTCGCGTCAGTGAATGTGCTGTGATTTCTTCCACTAACTGTGCCGGACTGACCTGCTCTATCGGCTTATTGAGCTGGTAGTGTCCGTTCAATATCAAATGTTGCCAGGCTACTGGTGAGAGCTTAATAACCACCTCTTTTGCCATCACCTTATCGGTTATTTCAAAACGTGTTAACAGTGCGGATAAAAGCGTTGAATTGTAGTAAATAATACAGTTGGCGATAATTCTCGCACACTCGTTTGCGATTGATACTTGATAATCATTACCTCCAATAAAGCGGTCGCCATTGACCGATGAGATAGCACGGCGCAGTTGATGATAAGCCTCACCTCTGTTGAGCGCTTGCTGAATATAGCCGCGTAGTGTGGCGTTGTCGATATAGTCCAGTAGGTACAGACTTTTTACAAGGCGATCATATTCTTGCAACGCCGCTAGCGTTCGGTGATTATGCTTTTGATTGCTAAGCTTTCGAATCAGCGTACT
>JBLHGN010000115.1:0-10508 GCA_047616325.1 Lentisphaeria bacterium | reverse complement strand
ATAAGCTCATCATTCAGGGTGGCGCACGCCTCCGTGGAGAGATAAAGATTTCTGGCTCGAAAAACTCTGGTCTTCCTATTTTGGCGGCTACCTTGCTTGCCAACGGCCCTGTGCATCTCAGTAATCTGCCCCATTTGAACGACATTACCACCATGCTGGCCCTGCTTCGCTGTATGGGGGTGGGTATTACCATCGATGAAAAAATGAGTGTTGAAATAGACCCCAACTCAATCACTATGTATGAAGCGCCTTACGAACTGGTGAAAACCATGCGCGCTTCGATTTTAGTGCTTGGGCCAATGTTGGCGCGCTACGGCGAGGCCAATGTATCCTTCCCTGGCGGGTGTGCCATCGGTAGTCGCCCCGTCGACATCCATTTGCGTGGTTTGGAAGCCATGGGTGCAACCATAGAGATCGATGGCGGTTTTATTCGCGCTAGGGCGCCGGGCGGCCTAAAGGGCGCGCACTTCTTTATGGAGACCGTAACGGTAGGGGGTACAGAGAATTTGTTGATGGCAGCAGTGCTTGCCGACGGTATCACTATTCTTGAAAACGCCGCTAGAGAGCCGGAGGTGGTGGACTTGGCCGAGTGCTTGGTGGCCATGGGCGCGAAGATAAAAGGAATCGGTACGGATCACTTAGTGATAGAGGGTGTAAAAGAGCTGCACGGTTGTAGCTACAGAATTATGCCCGATCGCATTGAAACGGGAACCTACCTTACGGCAGCAGCCGCCACTCGGGGTTCAGTTATGCTGCGCAATACCCGCGCCGATATATTAGAAGTGGTGTTGCTTAAATTGGAAGAGGCCGGAGCCACAATAGAGACGGGCGAAAACTGGATCTCCTTAGATATGAAGGGCAAGCGCCCAAAAGCAGTAAGTTTAAAGACGGCGCCTTATCCCGCCTTTCCCACCGACATGCAAGCGCAATTCACGGCCATGAATGCCGTAGCGGAGGGAAATGCCATAGTCACCGAAACAATATTTGAAAACCGATTGATTCAGGTGAATGAATTGAATCGTATGGGCGCCAATATCGGCCTAGAAGGGAATTCTGCCTTGATAACTGGGGTTGAGTTTTTAAAGGGCGCGCCGGTGATGGCTTCCGATCTGCGCGCTTCGGCGAGTCTGGTTATCGCGGCCATGGTGGCGCAGGGTGAAACTATTGTTGACCGCATCTACCATATCGACCGAGGCTACGAGTGCATCGAAGAAAAATTGAGCATTCTAGGGGCAAATATCCGTCGCACCTCAGGCAGGTAAAATATAAGCAGCGATATACAATAGCGCCATAGCCAACAAAGTGCGTTGCCTTGCTGGCTTGTATTGTCATTAAAGAACAACTATCTCGGCGTTTAGCGCCGTAAAAAGTGAATAGATTTATGCCACAATTAACCATAGCGCTCACAAAGGGGCGCATACTCGAAGAAACTCTGCCACTGCTAAGTGCCGCGGGAATAGAGCCGCTTGAAGATGTTTTTAAAAGCCGCAAGCTAACCTTCGAAACCAGTTCCACCGACGTGAGGTTATTGATACTTCGCGGCAGTGACGTGCCCACCTATGTGGAGTATGGCGCGGCGGACGTGGGCATTGCCGGTAAAGACACCCTCCTTGAGCATGGCGGCAACGCCTTTTATGAGCCGCTCGATTTACAAATTGCAAAATGCCGCTTAATGACGGCAGGTATGGTAGGTAAAAGCCTTCCCGCAGGGCGCATAAAAGTTGCCACAAAATACGTTAACCTTGCCAAGCGTTACTACGCAGAACAAGGGCGCCAAGTGGACATTATCAAGCTTTATGGGGCGATGGAGTTGGCGCCACTTATGGGGCTAGCCGATGAAATTGTCGATATCGTCGATACAGGCAATACCCTTGTCGCTAACGGCCTAGAGCCGCGCGACAAAATTGCCGATATAAGTTCGCGCCTTATTGTTAACAAAGCCTCAATGAAAATGAAGCACCAGCAAATCGAAGCATTGATCGACGCCGTTGCCACTGCCGTGAGCGAAAGAACGGTAGTATGAGCAAATATTTAGCCTCAGCGTAAGTGGAAATAATATTCGTATGAAAGATCAGGCCTTAATCGCGCGTCTCGATGCTTCGTCGGCAAATTTTGACGAACAGTTAGAAGCCTTGCTGGCGTGGGAAGGCTCGGTAAGTGACGACGTCAATCGGGTAGTGCGCGGCATTATTGAAGATGTTCGCGATCGTGGCGATCACGCCTTAATCGACTATACCTGTCGTTTTGATAAGCGAACAGTTAGCACGGCTTCTGAGCTTATTATCGAAAAAGCGCAAATTCTAAAGGCGCTCGCCAGTATTCCCGCCGAGCAAAAAGCAGCGCTCGAACAAGCGGCCAAGCGTATATACGATTACCACTTGCATCAGAAACAAGACTCCTGGCAGTACACCGAGGCCAATGGCACGGTACTTGGGCAAAAGATAACGCCGCTCGATTCCGTCGGCCTTTATGCCCCTGGAGGCAAGGCGGCCTATCCGTCTTCTGTGTTAATGGCCGCCATCCCCGCTAAGGTGGCTGGCGTTACCAATGTTGTCCTAGTAACGCCCACCCCCAAGGGTGAAGTAAGTGATGTGGTATTGGCCGCCGCAGCCATAGCGGGTATCTACAGGGTCTATACCATTGGCGGAGCACAAGCCATTGCCGCGCTCGCCTACGGCACCGACACCGTACCCAAAGTGGACAAAATTGTTGGGCCAGGCAATATCTACGTGGCGACGGCCAAGCGAGAAGTGTTTGGCCGTGTAGACATCGACATGATAGCCGGCCCTTCCGAAATTCTTGTAATTTGCGATGGCAATACAGACCCAGATTGGGTGGCCATGGATCTGTTTTCTCAAGCCGAGCACGACGAACAGGCGCAATCCATTCTTATCTCGCCCAGCGCCGAATTTTTAAACGCTGTTGAACAAAGTATAGAGCGTTTGCTGCCCACCTTGCAGCGCGAAAAAATTGCCAGAGAGTCACTAAAAAACCGCGGTGCATTAATTCTTGTGAGTGATTTGGAGCAAGCCCTAGAGCTCGCCAATCGCATCGCCCCTGAACACTTGGAGCTTTCGGTAGAAAATCCAGAAGAGTTACTGCCGCGCATTCGTCACGCCGGGGCGATTTTTATGGGCCGCTACACCTCGGAATCTCTCGGCGATTATTGTGCCGGCCCCAATCACGTATTGCCCACCTCTGGCACTGCCAGATTCTCCTCGCCGCTCGGCGTATACGACTATATTAAGCGCTCTTCCATTATTCACTGTTCGCCCCAGGGCGCCGCTGAACTGGGTGAAATTGCTTCGGTACTGGCGCGAAGTGAGCAGTTGGAAGCGCATGCGCGCTCGGCTGAGTTTCGAATTCCTAGTAAAACATAATTGAATAGATGAGGTTTTACGCGATATACCCCACTATATCCATATCCATATAATCGGATTGGTAGTCTCGTTTGAATAAAGGCGCAACATTCCACTCGAGAAAACACTCAAAAATGTGACGCCCGTCACATAATGTCTGGTGTTGTGTGGCAAGTGATCATATAAGATGTTGCCTAGCTTCACTTAAATTATAAGTGTTGTCCCACCAAAAGAATCGCAGGTTATTTGATTGATAGTTGTTTGATAAATACACCATGTCAAACAAGATATTTCTAAACACATATCAAAGGATTGATTCTTAAATTTTAGATGTATAAATTTTTGTTACTTGGATCTGTTTAGATGTATTCCTATGCCAGAAGCAAACACAGTTGATGAAATAGACACAGGTGCTGTGTGCCTATGCCTTATCGCCCAAATCCATCAAATCGCACTCGACCCGGCGCAAATAAAGCACCAATACGGTGAGCCAGGCCAACTGCTTGGCGAGCGGGATTTGTTGCGCGCGGCCAAGGCAATCGGATATAAATCACGCAAATCAAGCCTAAAAACGGCCCAGTTAGCGGAAGTGAGCCTTCCCTTAATTGCAGAATCTTGCGATGGCAACTATTTTGTCATTGCTAAGGTTGCCAAGCGCACAGATGAAGTAGAAAGTGTGCGCTTTCTCATTTTTGAACCCGGCACCCAAGCCCCCTCTACCCTCACGGCAGAAGAGCTGGAATCGCTTTGGTCAGGTGATGTTATTATGCTCGCCCGTCGTGGCAGTGCCTTTGAAGCCGTCAAAGAGTTTGATATAAGCTGGTTTATCCCGCCCCTTGTTAAGTATAAAAAACTCTTCGGCGATGTGCTGCTCGCCTCCTTCTTTTTACAGTTGTTTGCTCTTGTTACGCCCCTGTTCTTTCAGGTGATAATGGACAAAGTATTAGTGCATCGCGGTTTGTCTACACTCGACGTGGTTATTTTTGCATTTTTCGTGATAGCCGTTTTCGATAGCTTGCTCGGTGGTATTCGTACTTATGTATTTAGTCACACCGCTAACCGCGTAGATGTTGAGCTGGGATCAAAATTATTTAACCACTTAATGGCCTTACCTTTGGCCTATTTTGGCGCCCGCCAAGTAGGGCAAACCGCAGCCCGCGTTCGCGAACTCGACACCATTCGCAATTTTATTACTGGCTCAGCACTTACCCTGTGCATCGATCTGTTTTTTACCATCATATTTTTTGTGGTGATGTGGTGGTACAGCCCCACGCTCACTCTCGTTGTTATGGGCACTATTCCCTTTTACGTCGTGCTTTCTTTGCTTATTACCCCAGTGTTGCGCCGCCGTTTAGACGAAAAATTTAAACATGGCGCCGCCAATCAAGCCTTTCTTGTGGAATCTATTAGTGGTGTCGAAACCATTAAAGCGGCGGCTGTCGAGCCGCAAATGCAGCGTAAGTGGGAAGACCAGCTGGCCAACTATGTTAACGCCTCCTTTAAAACTCAACACATTGGCAATATTGCCAGTCAAATCGCCGGCTTTATCAATAAAATTACCACCATGCTTATCCTCTGGTTAGGTGCCTATGCCGTAATGGCTGGCACCCTAACTGTTGGCCAGTTAATCGCCTTTAATATGATAGCCAGTCGCGTCAGTAGCCCCATACTCAAACTGGTGCAACTCTGGCAAGACTTCCAGCAAGCGGGCATCTCGGTGAAGCGTCTCGGCGACATACTCAATACCCCGCGCGAGCCCGGTTTTAATCCCACCCGCAGTGTTTTGCCCAATCTGCAGGGTAAGGTGGCGTTTGAGCGTATTCGCTTTCGTTACCGACCAGACGGCCCCCTGGTAATTGACGACCTTAACCTAACGGTGGAGGCGGGCGAGGTGATAGGCATAGTCGGTCGTTCGGGCTCCGGCAAAAGTACCTTAACCAAATTAATTCAACGGCTCTATGTGCCCGAGGGTGGGCGAGTAATGGTAGACGGCGCCGACCTGGCGGTGACAGACACCACCTGGTTGCGCCAAAACATTGGTGTTGTACTGCAAGAAAACTTTCTCTTTAACCGTAGCGTGCGCGAGAATATCGCCCTGGCCAATCCCGGTCTGCCCATGGAGCAAGTGGTAAAGGCAGCAAAGCTTGCCGGTGCCCACGAGTTTATTTTGGAAATGCCCGAAGCTTACGATTCCATGGTTGGTGAACATGGCGGCAATCTTTCAGGTGGGCAGCGTCAGCGCATGGCCATTGCCCGAGCCCTTATTACTAATCCCCGAATTTTAATTTTCGACGAAGCCACCAGCGCACTGGACTACGAAAGCGAGCGTGTAATTCAAGAAAATATGGCGGCTATTTGCAAAGACCGAACCGTGTTTATGATTGCCCATCGTCTTAGCACTGTGCGACATTGTGACCGCATTGTGGTAATGGAAAAGGGCCGTATTATAGAAACCGGAACCCACGATTCACTGCTGGAAGACAACGGCCAATACGCCAAATTACATGCCTATCAAAATCATACCCCGGCCATTCGCACAGTCCCACGAAATGAAAAACAGAACACTAAGCCCGCCACCGTAACGCCAACAGCTGATGCGGGCTCGTGTACGGCCACGACCACAGGTAATCCGCTGGTAAAACAGCCGAATATTCGCGTCACCCGTAAAACGGTGGATAAATCATCGCCCACAGAAGCATCTACGAGTGATGGTGGCGAATCATGAAAAAAATATTCGCGCTATTTACCAACAATTGGCAAAGCCACGATCCCTTTACCAAAAAGCAAAAAGCCGACGTGATTGAATTTATGCCGGCGGCATTGGAGATACTCGAAAAGCCAGCGTCTCCGGCAGGCCGTTACTTGGCTTACAGTCTAATTCTTTTATTCTGCATCGCATTGCTCTGGGCCTTTTTTGGCAAAGTCGATGTCGTTGCCTCGGCAGAAGGCAAACTTATACCCAGTGGCCGCGTTAAATTAATTCAGTCTTTACAAGTGGGTGTTGTTAAAAATATCTTCGTGAAAGAAGGGCAGCTAATACATGCAGGCGAACCTCTAATAGAGTTAGACCAAACGCTCACCGGTGCCGATCGCGATCGTTTGCGCAGTGAAATGGCATTTATTCGCCACAATATTGTGCGCAAGCAAGCATTGGCCGAGCTGCTAAATCAGCCCGATGCAGCCACTTACGGCGACCAGCAACTAGACGAAAGCATTCTTCAGTCGCTCGCTGTTATAGCAAAACATAATGCACTTGAATTAAGCGTAGAAGACACCGCACGGCAACGTGCCATGGTGCTGCAGGCGTGGCGAGAATACCGCAGCCAAGCGCAAATGATTCACAGTCAATTACACAGTAAACAATCCGCACTTCAAGGTGCACAAGCCAGCATACAAAAATTTGAAAGCACCATACCCCTCGTGAGTAAGCGCGTGGATGCCCTTCGGCAATTACACGACAGCGGTATGGGCGCCGAAGTGCAACTGCTAGAGCTGCAAGAAAACCAAATTACCCAACAGCAAAACCTCGCGGCGGAACTTTCACGTGCAGAACAAATTCGTGCCGACATCAGCGAAGTAACATACAGTCTTGCGGCACAGAAAAATAATGCCCTAAAAGTAAACCTCGAAGAAATAGAGCAACTTACCCAACAGCTCGGCTCCTCCCAGCAAGAACTCAATAAAGCCAACGAGCTGTACACCAAAAAAATTCTCACCTCGCCGGTCACAGGGCGCGTAAAGCAACTTGCGGTACACACCATTGGGGGTATTGTTGAAGAGGCCAAAGTGCTAATGCAAATAGTACCCGAGGAAGGTTTTTTGGAAGTGGAAGCCGTATTGCAAAATAAAGATATTGGTTTTATATCCAAGGGCCAGCGCGCTGAAGTAAAAATACATACCTTCCCTTTTACTAAGTATGGCCTTGTGGATGCCGAGGTAATCGACATTACTGCCGATGCTATCGAAACAGAAAAACAGGGCTTGGTGTATTCGGTGCGTTTAAAAGTGGACCAAACCCAGTTGTGGGTGGATACCAAATGGGTGGAGCTGTTACCGGGCATGGAGGTAACGGTAGAGGTGAAAACCAATAAGCGGCGGGTGATTGAGTTCTTTTTGAGTCCTTTGTTGCGGTATAAGGATGAGAGTATTCGGGAGCGGTAGTGTAATAAATGGCGTTCCATGTGTAGAGATTTTTTTGAAGAATAATTTAGGTGTTAGTGTGTGGATTAATTTTTTGCGATTTTGCTTTTAGTGCTAAAGCAGGCCACCAGCAAAATGCAAGACTTGGTCCCAAATTTTCATGTTAAGAGAATGTGGCTATGAATAGAAAAATATACTTACTTTCGACAGGCCTTTTAATAATAGTGGCTGTTCTCAGTACCATGTTGGGGGGGCGCTATATTCTTGGCCCAGTGGGTATTTTCGGGTTTGGGGCATTGCTAAATATTATCTTTTCCGTTGGTGTCGGGGCTTTAATGACTTACATGCTTTGTATACGATTCAGGGCTGTTTGGAGAAATGATGTTGATATCACCCTAACGGTTGCAGCCAAACATGCATCATTTATACAACGCTCAGGCCGTTTGCTGGTGTATGGGTTTTTTGTGCTGTTCCCTCTTGTGCTTTTGTTGGCGTATTTTGGCGGGCCTGTAAGGCCAGAGATTAAGTTCTTGTTTTTTCCTCTACTAAAAATATTTCCAATAGGGTATGTCTTGTTTGAGATGGCTAGGCTCATTGACTTTGAGTCTCGCCTAAGAGATAAAAACTGATAGGTAAAGCACAGGCTTTCTTGGATATATTGGTGACCTTTCAGTGATAGGGTGGAAGTCTGAATTAGACACCCGAAAATGGTTTCTACTATTTATATTTTGGTTGAAGGCCAGTTAGCCAAAATAATAGACAAAGTGTGGCAACTGCCAAAGTTACATTCTTTTGTGAGTAAGGTTTATGAGAAGTAGTCGGTTTTTTTCAAAAATGGTTTTACTGCTTATAGTCGTGTTTATATCCTCGTGTGGAGAGAAGTTTCCCGGATATGAAAAATTGGCCGAATTTTGCAATAAAGATGCAGGCTATGATTTAGGAGCGCCGTCGTATGTTGACGGGTTCTATGTGGATACGCCTAATTGCTATAACTGTTGGCTTTCAAACATAATAGATCACAGCTTTAAATACACTGAAATTCGTGTGGAAAACCCCTCACCCTGGGTGCCGTATACCGAATCGGGTATATGGCGCATAGAAAGACAAAAAATTGGGCACGCTTCGTGTGATGCGATACTTCAAAAAAAATTAGAAAAGAAACGAGGTTCTAGCCCATATACGGAGTTTATGGACAAATATTGTTTTTCAGTGACCAAAATTAAAGAGCCGATCAGTCAGTTTGGATCGTTTAGTTCGGTCGAAGAGATAATGGTGATTGATAATAAATATTCGTCTGAGATAATACGGATTGAACATCGGGTTGTAGATATAGTAAGTGATGTCAATCAGTCATATACAATTAAATATACATTATACCCGTATCCTTTGGACCCACTACATTATGGCTACAATCTCGGATGCCACGACCTCGAAAAAAATGATTTTGATGTAAAAAGAAAGTATATAACAGGGACTACTACTCTGCTTAAATTAAGGAAAAAGGAGACGAAAAATGACTAGTTTTGAGACTTTGTACCAGCAATCGCTACTTGCGGACGCATCTTATATTGATTTTGATGAATTTTATGTTTCTGGAACGAATATCGTAGACAAAGAGGATCCAGGTCTTGAAACTGAGCTAAAGAAAAGAGGGTTCACTGAAAAACAAGTAGAAGATTTTTTAGGGCGGTATACAATTCGTAATTTTGAACCTAATACATTCGGAGGCTTTTCTGCGACTATTTTTATTGACACACAAAATAACAATAAGTTGACAGTGGCTTTTCGAGGGACGGAGCCGGACAATGGGTACGAAGAGGCCGCTGTGGATTTCTTCCAAGATTTTTTGTTGGCCTTTGGGCTTTCTTATCTAAATCCAATAGCGCAGGAAGATTATACCTCAACATTTTTATTTGATGCAGGTCTCATATTAGCAGACGGGACTACTAATCCAAACTTCGCTCAAGGCGTTGATTTCGTTGGGCATTCTCTAGGTGGCTTTCTTGCGGTTTTGGCTGCATTCGAGTTTCCGGGTCTTGTTGATCAGGTCTATACATTAAATGGTGCTGGGATAAGTTTATCTGATGCTTTTTTGACGGCAGTAGTTAAACCGCTATTTTCCAGTACGGATCTCGACTATTCAAGGGTGCATAATTATTTCGCTGAACCTGGCGCCGAAGTAACCGCAGGGCAGATTCTTAGTGATGTCTCTGTCGCTTGGCGACCTGGTTCAAGGGAGGGAATGTTTGTTGAAAATCAAACGGGTACCGGTAACCATTCAATGGGTAATTTAGTAAATATTTTATCCGTTAGTCGTATATTTTCGTTGTTGGATAGTTCTGCAAGTTTTGCTGATATTGATCGGGTGTTTTGGCAAGCGGTTAACAAGGAAGTAGAAAAACGTAATGCTGATGGCTTACCCGTTGCGAGTGTAGAGGGTGCTGAGACTTTGGACCTTGTGATGACGGCATTTGCTGAGATACTAGGTGGAGCACATGCAGGGTTTACAACAGTAAACGATGCACCTGAATTTCATGAGGCATTGGAAAGTGCAGGATTAACCTTTCGAGTAAAGTTCTCTGCGGATATCGTAAATTATTTCTCGGGTACGGTTAATAATGAAACGGATACGAAAGAGTCACGCGCATATATGTATGCATTGGTGGAAGGTGTTCCGTTTGCATTAATTCCAGATAATGGTGCATATTCAGATGGAATATTTTCATCGTCGGCTTCATCCTTAACCTACGATATAACGCAGTATAGCCAAAATTATTTTCGGGACCGATTAAGTTACTTTGAAGCTGTAATGGAAAATAATCAGGATGATCTATTTCTTGCACCAAAAATTGATGGTGAGGTGGTTTATTTTTGGGACGATCAACAAGGTGGACTGCTAGCGGGAGAAAGTATCGGTCAAGGTGGTAACAGTACTACATCACGTGAAGACGGTAAAAATATTCTCTTTGGTGGAACAGCAAATGAAGAATTTGTCGGTCGAGACTTTAA
>JBLHGN010000114.1:0-10541 GCA_047616325.1 Lentisphaeria bacterium | reverse complement strand
TAAAGATGCGATTAAAGCCATGGTTGAGGACGGTACGATTTCTTACACCGATAACGATGCTAATGTAGGTATTGATGTTGATTTGACCCGAGTAACATTTTCACATTTAGAAGTGTTATCTCTGGTAAGAAAGAAAGATAAAACTAAGTTCGACGAAAGTGGCATTAACGTGGACCTTGAATACATTATTCAACAGGCGCCTGAGGGCACTGTGAGCATTACGACTGATGACAATGGATTCACAACGCTGAGTGTAAATGATCCCGATTTCTACGGTAACGATGACGATATTGACCTAGGAGACATTATCGGAGATATTAATATAGGCGACATTCTAGGAGGCGTTGATATAGGGGGTATAAATAAAGAAGACTTACTCGGTAAAATAAGAACAGGTGAAACGCTTGATAAGCAAGAGGCAGAAATCATTAATCAATTACTTCGGCCGTAAGGTAGAGTCTCAGTCCGCTCAGAGGAGGGAGCCCCCTGTGTCACCCCCTGTGTCAGGCTAGTTGTCGCTTTGTAGTGTCTAGCTGCAAAGCAATTTCGACGGAGTAGGAATCCGCATATAGGCCGCTGGCTTCTATCCCTATAAAGATGACCCGTGCCTTAAACACCCTCACCTATCTTCACTTCCGTTTGTAATTCCTTATTTTCTAAAAAATCTAAGTATTTAGCTAATACCTTAAAACTTTCCCTTCCCGCCCACACATCTCTATCACCAATCACAAAAAGGTGTTTTTTCGCGCGCGTTATTGCAACATTAAGAATATTGGGTTTGCTTGCCGCCCATACCGCCCCACCACTGTTTTGTTGATCACAACCCAACACCAGAATGACTGTATCATTTTCTTTACCCTGAAAAGTATGCACAGTACCGATGTTATTTCTATGCCACAGATAAAACTTTTTCTTTTGGTCTTGAGATGGAAACGCTAAGCCCAAGACGTCCATAGAAATACTTCGCTTTAATTCTTCCTTTACCGCACGAAAAGGCGAAATAATATAGATATGCTCTAAGTTACCTTCGCCCTCTATAACCGTTTGTAATAATTCTATCGTGGCCGTGGCATGTTCGGGATTAAACTGCCGCCGACTGCACTGCCCCGCAACAGAAACCCACCGACTGAAGCCTAACGATTTATGCGGGATTGCCTGAATTTTTGAGTCTTCGACACCATGAATCATTCGACTTTCATAGGCAATTTCATTCGCGACACTAAACATAGGCTCAATACAACGCCGATGAACCCACAATGGTATTCCAATCCATTCTAGCTTATTTTTTATTTCTATCGCACAACCATAAGGGTTAACCCTATCGGCAAGTTTTTGCACAGAAACTTCGTTGGGCGACCAAGTTTCGGTAGCCTGCCCTAGAATGCGCTCTGTTAAAAATTCCACCAATTTAGGAGGCGTTGTAAATACGGGTTCGACTTGCAGAGGGTCACCAACTACCAACACACGTTTTGCTCGCCAAAGGCCACCAACCGCTGCTTGTGGTATGGCCTGCCCCGCCTCATCAATCAACAGCCAACCAATATCGCCCGTGCCAAGTTCTTTAAACTGCCGAGCTAAGGATGCGAATGTTGTCGACAACACCGGCACCATCATAAATAAAGCCGTCCACAATGCTTTGGGGTTTTTAACTTGCTTGCCTTGCAACAAATCGCTCAATTTAAATAGAACATTATCGACATATTGCCTATTTCTACTCACCTCAGCGATCCAAGACTGGTGCAGGTTAAGACCACACGCAAATAATTGAGAGCGAAGGCGATTAAGTGCTTCGTTTTGGAAATAGCACGCACGCTGAATAAGGTCAGATTCTATTTCATCACCCAAGCGAGGCAACGGCAGTTTAGCAAACCGTTTCTTGTACTCTGCCAGCCTTTGACATTCTAGCCGATATTTATCCAGCGCATTTTGCAGATTACTTTTTGCCAAACGATAGTTTGAGTTGGCAACACTTAGATTACCCTCTACCGTTTTAAACTCTTTTTTGACGAATAATCTTTTTCGCTTGAGGTTTAATGTATTTATTTCCTTTTCAGAGACTAACTTTTTTAGCTCTTTGTAACTATTGCGATCAAACAAAACCTGCCACCAAGCTTTAAGTTGCTGTTTGTTTATAGCAAGGTCTTGGGTTTCAATCTCGACTTCTTCATTCAGCAATACAAAATCGCTGTTGAGCTTTTCTAAGGCCACTTTTTCCCTGTTAACTATCTGAATACACGCCTGCTCTTGGCTTTGCTCATGTTTAGTAGCGCCATTTTCATCTTTCCCCTCTAGCGTTTCGAATAAATGCGCATAGTCATGTAAATCACGCTGATAGGCTTCCAACTCTTTCCGCTTTTCATTAAAGATATGTTTGCTTTCTTTAAATGTGACAGGCGGTTCTACTCGCTTCCACTGCCAGAAATTGAGATAATCATAGCGTGGGTCGCGGTTCCTTTCTCCCGTCGTCTCTTTTTTATAATGCGCCGTAAAGAAAAAATCATCTTTAAACCTGTCGCGTTTACTTTTCCGACCTGTAACGGCCGAAACCATGCCCCAACACCGCTCTTCCGTCTCGGTAGGTAAAAGGCCCTTACGATTCTTTTTGGCATTGACCATACTGGCCACCGGGCGCATATAATCATGTTGCTGAAACTCTTCACCTAAAGAATCTATGCGCGGCAACTCTTTTGAGATATTTTCGACAGCCGCATTATTTGTCGATGCTACAACCATCTCAAAACCTGCTAACGCTTCTATCGGATAGCCGTCACCGTCTAGCCCCTCGGTAGCACGAGAAAACTTAGCCAACACTTCTGCGCGTGCCACCACATTTTGGGCAACGATATCGCGCAACAAGGTTGTTTTACCCGTGCCAGGCGGCCCATTTACCGAGAGCAATCCGCCCTGCTCCAAGGCTTTAAACGCTGTATTCACCGCAAATTGTTGCATTAACGACAAATGATTCTTGGGCTCTGCCATCCAACGACCTGGCGGGGTTAACAAGGGCACTAACCGCTGCTGGATAAGTTTTAAACCGCCTTGTGTGTATAGGTCTGGGTGCCTCTCGCTAATGTTACCCAAATAACTTAAAAGCGGTTCTGGGCGCTCCCCTGCTTTCAAACGACGAATAACGCGCTCTATATCTTCCAGATAGAAACTGTTTAGAATAGGCATTAAACGTTCATCATCTATTTGCTCAGCATCTTCGTCCTTCTCTTTCTCTTTCTCTTTCTCGTCATCACCTACATTGTTAGTAGTTTGAGAAGCTTTGCTAAGTTTTTTAGCCCTCACTCTCTCGTTTTCAGCCGCATTAGCATCAGACTGATCAACGAGGAATTTTTCTTTTCTTTGCGCCAACTCGTAAAAGCCCAAACTAAAAACACTGTTATTCGTAACATTAGGTATGAAATCGGCCCAAACATAAAGAGATTGAACGAGGCGAAAAATAAGCTCCGCCGTCATTGTGCTTCGGGTCGCATCAACAGGGTGTGGCATCAACATAGACGAGAGCCGGTTTAACTCCTCCTCCAATAGCTCACAGCGGTCCGCGAAAGCGTCGTAAGACATTTTATCGGTAGTACCCTTCTGCAAATGCGATAAAGCCCAGGGCAAAGTGCTTACCGACATGTCTTCAAAGTTGGGGCTACCAAATTCATCCAAAGACAACTTTGCAAAACAGGTTGTTCCTTCGCTGTCCAGCCGCTCGTCCCACTCCTGACGCGTACACTCATCGGGTGCTTCGCCCAGTTTTTGATTAACAAGTGTTGCCAGTAAACCTTTATCAAACACACCTAAATAGAGTTGATAAACCACCTTTTTATGATGAGGAATATTGAGTTGATCTTTACACTCGGCATTCAGCCAAGGCAAGAGCTTATTCCCATGGCGCTGCAATTCCTCCGCCATTATTTTGGGCATGGGTTTTGTCGGGTCATTAGAGTCTGGCACATCATAGGGTTGGAAGAATTCAACCAGGTGCCAGCTCTTTAGGACTTGTAAGGCTTGCTCAATGTTCTGATTCATTAGCCGTTACCCTTCATTATTTAATATCGACGCACTAGAAGCACTAGAAGCACTAGAAGCACTAGAAGCACTAGTGATTATGAGGCTTCTTTCGATTAACACATTCCACCTCATAAACTCATGCCCGCTCCATTAAACTTCAACCAATTCTTCTCTGCATCATAGTTCAACAACATCTTCTCAACCGCCCGCCAAAACGCGGGTGTATGGTTGGGGTATTTAATATGCGCCAATTCATGAACGATGACATAATCCAAAACATTTGGCGGCAGCATGGCGCGTTTCCAGTGAATATTAACTACGCCTTTACGTGGGCAAGAGCCCCAGCGATTATTCAGTTCTAGCACTTTTATAGCGCTTGGTTCCAATCCCATTTTGGCTGCGAAGTAAGGAACTTTTTCTTTCGGTTTTCGGTTTAGCTTGGTTTTGTAGAGTTCGCGAAAGTGTGTTTGTGAATTTTCTATGTCGGCCTTATCCAGGCTGAACTTTCCCTGTTTAAGCAGTAGTGGTTTAAATTGGTTGCGCACTATTTCTAATTGGTAATTACGGCCTAAGTACAAGAAGCTTTCGCCATTGACGTATTCGCGATGCACTTTCGTGCGGTTTAAGTCTTGCCACTCGGCTAGGCCTCGGTAAATCCAGCGGCGTTTCTTTTCCAGTACCGATTCAACTTCGTTCAGGTCGAAGGGTTTTGGGGCCAATGCAGATACGCTTCCATCGCGCTCGATATAGATGCTGGTGGTTTTTCTATCGCTCTTTTTTAGCGAGTATTCGATGTCTTTGTAGGTGTTTTTCGCAGGTATCATTTATCTCCGCTACCTTCACCAATACCCGCTTCGCCATTATTAATACCAGCCTCACCATTACCACCATAACCACCATTCCGCTCGGCCAAAATGTGTTTTTCTCGTCTTCTGGCTAAGGCGAGTATTTCGGTCACTAGCAAGTCGGTAGTTTTGCGTAAGCTGTCGTCTTTACTCAGGATAATGCTGCGCCGTATTTTGCCTTCTAGCTGGCTTACTTGCGCGGGGCGTTCCAAAAAGTTCAAGCTGCGAATATCTTCGGCGAGTAAATTCATCAGTGCGAGAATAAACACTTTAATCGACCTTTCTTTATCGTGTGGGCATTTACCGGCGTAGGCAATATCTGCCACTAAATCAAAAAACGGCCCTTTATCGTCCGCTTTTTTTGTGCGCCCTTGGTTTATCTCCTCCCGCAGGCCCGTAAACTCTATAAGCATTTGCTCCCAGCTTTCGTTATACTTTTTAAGGATTTCTTCGGGTTTTTCGCTAAAACGCTTGTAAAGTGCAGGGGCGTCGCCTTCGTTAACTTTGCAGTGTTTGCGAATTGCATGTTCCATTTCGCTTGCTACCGCGCGTGGGTCTTTGTTTTCATTGACGGCTTTAATAAATTTATCTGAGATCAATTCCACCGGCGGCACTTTGGGGTTGATGTCCCAGCTAATTAAATGCTCGCTCACCAGCCGTCGCACTTTTTCACCTGCCCCTGCAATATTGATAGAATCGTCTTTATAGCGTTCCCGTGCTTTGGCTTGAATATGGGCGAATTGATACATGGGAATTTTAAAGGGGTCGGCCATGCGGTTAGGCAAGATAACATCCATGCTGCCCATAAACTTTTTGAGGTACACATTAAAGCTATCGCGCGTTTTTATATCTTCCAATACCGCTACAGCCGCTTCTGTCACCTGGTAACGCTCTGCATCGTTTAAGCGCTGCTGCTTCACTAGGGCTTCAATTTTTGCGATACCTTTATCTTCAAAGAGCTGTATCAACTGACGGAAGCGGCTTTGTAATACCGGCATTTCGCTGGCAATATCTTTGAAGTTTTGGGTAATGTCTTCTTGGTCTTCCCCGGTATACAGCGATAGCGCTTCCTGCAGGCTTTCGGTTAGCCCAATGTAGTCCACCACGTAGCCTTTGATTTTATTGGCGTAAGTACGGTTTACACGGGCGATGGTTTGCAGCAAGTTGTGCTCGGTGAGTCGTTTGTCGATGTACATAACTTGTTCAATGGGCGCGTCAAAGCCGGTAAGCAACATATCGCACACAATAAGAAAGGCCACGCCGGTTTCTGGTTTTTGTGGGTCGAATTTCTTTTTGAAGTTTTCTACGGCATTTAAGGCTCTGGACCGCGTTCTAGCGACTTTAAATACTGCTTTCTCATTGGTTGAATCCGACGAGATGATTACGGCTAGCTCGATAAACTGAAGCTTGTCGATAATGTCGTCATTTCGCTCGGCGTAGGGTTTGGCTTTTTCTTCCGTTAAACACACATTAAGAGCTTCGCGAATATGGGTACCGTAATGTATGGCGGCTTGCTTACTGGAGCACACCACTTGCGCTTTAAAACCGCTGACCAATACTTGGCGAATATAATGGCGCACTAGGTAGTTGGCGATTTCTTTTATGCGCGCTTCGGCCTCTAAAATATCGCCGGTTGCGCCGTATTTTTGCCGGATTGCCGCTAGCTCTTCGTCGCTGCGATCTTTAAATAGATGTTCTAATTTGGTATCAAAGCCGTGTTTGTCGTAAATCGCACTTTCGGCGGTGCGGCCTTCGTAAAGAATTTGCAAGGTTGCGCCATCATCAACGGCATCTTGTAGTTTGTAGGTGTCGATGTAGGGTGGGTCGGGGTCATTACCGAAACGTTTCCAGGTTGGGTCGCTGTGGTGGTCGGCAATGAGTGGGGTTCCGGTAAATGCTAGGCGCGTGGCATTTGGAAAGGCGTCAAAGAGATTGTCCGATAAACTCGCATCGGCTTTGCCACCACGTTGGGTACGATGGGCCTCATCGATTAACAGCAGTATTTTCTGGGAAGGGTTTACGGCATCGAAGGTCTCGAAATGTGCAGGCTCGGCTATTTCGCTTTTTTTAGCGCCTGATGCTGAATTGTCTTTGCAATCGAAGTGATAGCCTGCCATCGCCTCTTTCACATACATGGGTGTATGGCGATCGTCTTCTTCGCGGAATTTATGCACCATCACCATATTGAGCGTGGAGGAATCGGCCGCCAGCTTGGCTTTTACTACCGCGACACTGTTTATGCGATACACCGTTTCGCCTGTGAGCGCAGCCGTTTCGCCAAGTTGTTTATCCAGATCGGTGCGGTCGCTAATCATTAAGACTTTGTAATCTTCTAACGCGGGGTCGCGCCTTAAACGACGGACTAAAAACACCATGGTTAAGGATTTACCGCTGCCTTTGGTGTGCCATATCACCCCAGAGCGATCTATTCCACTATGCCCATTGCGCATTTTTTTGGTGATTTTACACACGGCGCTGTATTGCTGATAACGGCACACCACTTTAATACGCGTGGGGCCTGAATCCATAAATAAGGTAAATGAGCGGGTAATATCCAATAAGCGCTGTGGGTGTAACATGCCTTGTACAAGCTGCTCTTGTGAGCGATGGGTTTGAATAATGCCTTCACAGTTCTTGCTCCTACTGTCTCCGCTATTTTTGCTGCTATTTACAGTGCTATCTCCCGTGCTGTCTCCCGTGCTGTCTCCAGAGTGACAGTCCGCTTCACCATCGGTATAAGGCGTTTCGTCTGGGTGAATAGTTTTCCAGTGAAAGTAGTATTCTTCGCTGGAGGTAATGGTTCCAAACTTACAATCCCGCCCGTAGGTAGAGACCATCAATTGGTTTATCCAAAACAGTTTTTGTTCGCCTTCTTTTAAACCGGCCTCAATGGTGTCATCTCGCAAGTCCGCATAGCGGCGCATTTGTTCGATGCCTTGAAACATGGCACCCGAGGTAAAGCTATTCACGTCTTTATATTCGATAACCACCAAAGGTAAGCCATTAACAAGCAGCACAACATCGGGAATAATGGATTTATTCACCCCGCCGGGGGTATCGATACGGAATTGGTTTATGGCTTTAAATTGGTTGGTATTCCAATTGTCGAAGTCGTTAATTTTAACGACAGGGTCTTGTTCGCCCGTTAGTTCGTTGGCGTCGACTTGCCATTTAAATAAGCGCTCTAAAAACGTTTCGTTGGCTTCCAGTAGGTTGCTGGTCTCGAAGTAGCTGAAGTCTTGAAAGAGTTGGCGCAACCGGGCTTCGGTAAGCCAGCTTTTACCGCCAGTCGTATTCAATGTGTTGACGGCGCTGATAAATTCGTCTTTAAGTAAGACCTCACGAAAGCTGGTGCGCATGCTTATGCTTGGGTCATGCGGTATGCCTTTGCCATGTTCAATAACTTGCCAGCCCATGCTGGCGAGTTGTTGTAATAATGGCCTTTCGACAAACTGGTATTCAGACATAAACTATTCCCGTACACATTTTTAAGGCCTTAATTCGCTAGCTGTTTCTCTTTGCCATTGCGATCCCCCTCTTGTAGAACTATCCGGAATTTCCGGATAGTTGCGTTTTGATCAAGTTCGCCTTCATTATAGATGCTCACCAGATGCTCATTGACGGTTCGTACATCTTTCTGATAGACGTCGGACATAAGCGTCTCGCTTAGCCACAAGCTCTCGGACTGAAAACGACACTCCACTCGGGTGGTGCCATCTTTGCTGGTGAAAAGCAACAACTCACCGCTGGGTGCTTTGGGCATTTCCTCATCCATTATGGTTTCCTTTTGGGGGCTGGTTTAATCATTTTTTGAGTTCCGAAAGATCGCTAGGGAATATCGCCTCATTTTTATGGGCTGTTGTAACAATGGCCTTTCGACGAATTGGTATTCTGACATACGGCTTCACACCTTGGTTTTTATTTTTATTGGGCGACGGTGACTCGAACTTTGCCGGTTAATAGATCTTGCATTAGGCCTTTTTTGATGGCCATATACTTTTTCATTTCGACAACTTCTTTCTGAACTAAATTATTAAGAGCGTTGTACTTAGCAACAAATAAGTATTGTTCATTCAAGCACGGAACAGGAACTAGCAAACCAACCATATCAGGCTGTGCTATTGTGGTCATGGTGACTTGTTTGGCCATGCTCATCAAATATTTTCTTGAGTTGTCAGTCTCACAATAAAGAGCCAAATAATCAGGAGAAACTAAGTCAACATTTGGCCGAAGCCTCATAACATGACATTCAAAAACAGCTTGTTCAGGTAAATATCTTACTATATTAGACTTGGCGATTCCTTCCAATACAAGTGAACTACGAGTAAAAAATATATCGCCAACAGCTACAGAATATTTATTAAAATCTTTACTGGAAACCTTTATGCGCTCAACTTTGTCTGGGCGAATATCGATACCAAAGTCCTGATATAGATCTGAGACATTGACAAGTTTTATTCCCTCGCCCAGAAGCTTTGGATCTTTGAAGTAGCCATTTTTGAACCCACCAACTGACAACGCTTCAATAGTTTGTATCTCCCACTCCTTCGGCACCCACCCCAATTCTGTTTCTTTATATAGCTCAGGCGCATCCTCATAGACTGGGCGGAGTTGGCCATGGTTGGGATTGGTTTCGGGTGTTCCGCTTAAGTCTATGCCGCGCGTAAAGAGATCGGCCATCATGCCTTGTTTGATGGCGGTATATTTTTCGATTAGGGCTTGTGTGTTTTCTATTAGTTTATCTACGTTGGTTAGGATTTTTGCTATTTTTTTTTGTTGGGGTAAGGGTGGCACAGGGAGTAAAAATTTATTGATAATCCCAACGGTTAATTGTGGTTGTGCGCTACCAAAAGCCTGCTGACGAGTCTGTTCACTAAAGATGGAGGAACGTAAGACACTATACAAATATTGGCTTAGAATATTACCACCTTCATTTCGAATAATAACCATGCCTGAATTTATACGTATTACTTCATACGACACAAAATCATCAAAAAAAGCAATGTTCCCAACAGTACCTCTTGTAGTAAGTACTATGTCGCCCCTACTCAACAACCCTTTCCTTAACTTATTGTGCTTGTCTTTATCTATAAATTGGCATTCATTGAATCTAAAACCATCTTTAGTGACATTTTTTGCACTTAAAAACAAGCAAAAATTGTCATTACTAAAATCACTATCTTGTGGATACTCTGTTCCTCGATCACCATCAATAACAGCCAACCCTACCTCAGAAAATGTTTTGCCCCTCCAAAGAGTATGAACAGTACTATTCATACCCCAGCTCCCTCATATACCCATCCAGCAACTCCACCTGCTGATCTCGCTCCGCCAATATCTGTTTAACCGTTACCGCATACTTATCATGAAGGTTCTCCACACATTTAATGATGTCTGTCGTAAAAGCACGAATATAGGCTTGCACGTCGGCTTCTAATTCTTGTCTAAACCGTGCTTCGATAAGCGCTTTAGCTTCTTCTGGTGTAATTTTTTCGCGCGCGGCTTCAACCAGATCATCCCGTTTTTTCTCGGTATCTTTTAAGACGGCTTTTAAGTTTTTAAGTGCTTGCTCTAGGCCTGAATGGCTTTCCAGTTGCTTATCAATATTGGCGATGGCTTGGTTTCGGTTTTCTATATCGGCTTGCAGAGCTGCGGCTTTGGCGACGTATTCTTTTTGCGCACTCTCTTTAT
>JBLHGN010000113.1:0-10787 GCA_047616325.1 Lentisphaeria bacterium | reverse complement strand
GGCTTTGGTTAAGCGCAATGGTAGGAATAAGTGACATTTGAAGGTCATTATTTTCTTCATCAAAGATATTGACCAATTCATATCGATTCACACCCGCGTCCATGGAGGCTTGCACCATGTCGATACCAGTACCAATTGGTGTAAGCGCGCCAGTACCCGCAACAAAAAGATGGCTTAAATTACCCACCAAGCACCTCACCGCTCACTTTTGCATTAGCATTTGGGTACGGCGCCTCTGGCGAAGAGAGCGTAAGCTCGAGTGCGGCGGCATGGCGTTGACGCTGCCCCCCGCGAACCAATAAAGAATTTAATAGGTTAACTTCTGCGGCTTTACCCCAAAAATAGCGCTTCCCGACTGTAAAACTACTCCCATATTTTTGCCATACTGCGGCCACTTTTTCAGTATTAGGCCACGCGAGGTTTTCATCATCTAGACCATATTCGTCAACAATCTCTTGATTATCTTCAAGGTCTTCAAATAGATTGGGAAGTTCGTTTTCCAACTGATAACGCTCTAAATCAATGCCGGTAATAGCCACGAAGGCCTCACCCGCCAACCTCGAAAACTCGGGGTTTTTCATTTTATCAATTAACCAGGGCACAACTTGCGGGTCACCTAAAACGGCGGAAGCACGTATTGTTACTCGCGTTGAATCTTTTTGCGAAGACAACTCACTGACCCACTCGCGAGCTTGGGGAATGGGCAAGGCGCGAAAAACGGTGTCGATGGCACGGCCTTGATTCGGCCCCGCATTCATCACGGTAGGTTTGAGGTATTGTACCGCTGAACGATTGCCGAGCAATAAGGCCGACCAAGCCCCCCAAAACTTAACATCCTCGTTTTTATGATCCATCGCCTTATTTAAGGCTGGAATTAAGTCCACGCGTTTCAGCTCGCCCACTAGCCGCAGTGCACGGGCATACAGTTCGATATCTTCTAGGCAATCTTCACGGGTAAATATATTCTTTAGATCTTCACCGGGGTCTTCCCTTTTTACGCTAAGCGCCGCTAAGGCCAAGTACTTATGCCCCAGGTCTTTGCTTTTTAAAAACTTACGTATCCATGGAAGACTGTAACTATCGTCTAGCCAAGCCAGTGCCGACGCCATACCTCTCTTAGTTTGGGAATTTGCCAAAGCAAACTCTGTCGCTCGTTGAATTTTATTCACGTCCATTTGGCGAAAGGCCAATACTGCCATCACAAAAGATTCGCCGCCTTCTTCAAACTCTGCCGCTTGCTCACAGGCGTCCCATGAGTCTTCAGGGGAAAGCAATAGTGCGTCGATATGGGCATCTATACGCCGCTCTAGTTTCTTTAATTCAAAAAGTCCGTAATGAGGCTGACCTACAGCAACTGAGCGCAAGACCCACAGAAAAGCCACATCATCAATATGACGTTCTAAAAGTGGACTAAAAGCATTAAGGGGTTTCAATTGGCTCATTTACTTAACATTTGCTTTAATTATTCTCATTTACATTTACACCGGGCTCAACACTAACCGCAATATTACCGCAACAAAGACAAGTTAATTTCCTGTACTTTTGAGGCGTTGTTATTTACCGGCAAGATAGATTTCCAGCTCATTTTTAATATCATTTGCTCCGGCTCAATAACGACAGTTTCTAGATTAAAGGGAAGCACCTGGTCCCGCTGCCGTACAATTCTGACATTGGCCTTTAAACGAATCTCGGGCAAGTGAAAACCGATACTACCCTCTGGGTGCATATTTACAATTTTGACTTCTTCACCACCCTGCAAATAGCCTTGGCTACATAAACCTGCGGGGGCACAACTATTAAACTCATCAGAAAAATCAATGGGTAAATACGGCGCTCTAGTCTTTTGCCAAGCATCGTCGTAAGTACCCGTGTACTGGGTACGTGGCATCCAGTGTGGGGCAATAAAGCCAAAGCCCGCCGGTGTGGGAGTGTCGTGCATAGAGGAGATCAGTTGCTGAGGGTCTTCAATATTTGGCAGCAAACTTCCATGCATATCTGAGTTTGATTTTTTCCCTTTACACCCTTTTCCAACCGGGTTTCTTAGCTCCTGGCTTTTAATCTCACCATCAACCACATAACGCCCACCGAAGGCATTTTCATAAATAATTGGCATACTCTCAAAAGGTTCTGGCTTTGACATTAAGCCATTAACCCATTGCCTGTCGCCAAAAACACGCAGTATTTTTTGGCTGGTGCCCACTGCCACACCAACATCGATACTAGGCACAGATTGACCCGTGGGTGCATAGGCACTGCCAAGTACTACCACATCTGTGGCTCGCTTCCCCGTGTGATATTCGCTGGCATATTTGAGGCTACTATTTTCGGGCTCCCCCCAGTACTCGTCTTCCTGCTGAGGCGGGCTTTGCTCTTCATCTAAGACCCACTTAGTGCCGATTTTAAAAGTCGCACTGGTGAGCACACAGAGCGAATCAATCCCCTGGGGGTTGGGTAAGATGACCGCTTGAAGCGAGAATGGCGTGCGATTGTTCAGTTTCATTGATTAACATATACTCACTTTGTAATTACTACCCGAATACATTAATTAATATCTACCGAACCACCGAGAATTCGATTGAGACCGCTGGAACGATTCAAAATATATGTTCCGCGAATCATAATTTTCCCTGACTTTGTTAAGGTTATACTGGACTCACCACACTTTAAAACAATTTCATTTTCTGACTCTAGCAGTAACTTGCTATCAATTTCTGTGTGTTTAATGGCCGAAATTTGTTCAGATTTACCTGATTCAAAAACCTCTTCATCCGCCTCTTGGCTGCCTTGCATGGGTTCTTTAAACGCCGCGAGCATCTCGATAAGATGACTGCGAATAAAACCCACAATTATGGGCTTTTCGGTGTCGCCGCCAACGAACATTAACGCGACTTGACGACCAACAAAGCGGTGTTCAATAAGCACCGTTGCGGCGGCCTCTTTGAGCTCGGCACCATATAATTCCTCACAGCGCACCAAGGCTTGCCCATTTTCACTGAAGCCTGCACAAGTACCAATCAAGAGTTCGCCACTAGCAATTTTGCTCTTCTGGGCACCCTGGGCCAGCGCCAAGCACTCGCTTAACTGCTGAGATTCGTCCGACATATCAGCGCTCATTAATTCACTTTCACCTGACTACCCTTCACAACCACATTCCCAGACCCTTTCACTGTGATATTCTTACCGCTGATTGTGATATCGCCGTTACTCTTCATTAATATTTTTGCCGAGCCGGTTTTAAATAGTATTTCTTGATCTGCTTCCATGGCAATCTTTTTAGCAGTGAGACGATATTCTTTAGTAACGGCCTCACGGTATTGACCGCTCACCTCCTCCGTTAAATTACCACCCACACTGATGGTCATATTCTTACCAACGGATTCATCGTGATTTTCACCAATGCCAATGGTTACGTTCTTGCCTATATTGAGTGTTTCGTTGTGTGCAATATCTATCGAAGCATTTTTACCGATAGTTTCGGTGTGGTCTTTACCCACACTAATGGTGTTATTTTTACCAATTGTTTCGTCGTGGTTTTCACCGACACTTATTGTTTTATTTTTAACAATTGTTTCAGTCTGATTATTGCCAACAGTTTTATTACGATCGTTGTCTATATCAGAATTTTCGTCATGCTTTATATGCTTGGTTCTATCATTGTCTACCGTATGCGTCTCATCATTCTCAACCTCAGTATCCATATTCTTTTCAGCATGAATATAGATTTGCTCAGCATCTTTCTTATCGTCAAAGCGCAGCTCGTTAGCATTGGCCGCCGTTCCGCTTTTGGAAGAACGCGTGCGCCAGCCGCTTTGGGTTTTCGAATCGAAGGGTGGTTTGTTTTTGCCGTTATAAACCGTACCGGTTATTATCGGGCGGTCTGGGTCGCCGTCGATAAAATCAACAATAACTTCATGGCCGATGCGTGGAATAAATGAAGCACCCCACTGGGCACCCGCCCACTGTTGCATTACACGTATAAAACAGGTGGTATTTTCGTCGTTCTTACCTTCTCGGTCCCAGTAGAACTGACACTTAACCCGGCCTAAATCGTCGACGTATATTTCTTCGCCGCTGGGGCCGGTAACAATGGCCGACTGAGGGCCGCGCATCACAGGTTTGGCATGCTCTAGCTGGGGGCGAAAATGTACATTTGCGGGAATACAAACAAAGGCATTTGAATAGCCGGAGCTCTGTTTTTTGCCAGAAACATGGCTGCTGTCGTGCATATCGTGATCTACTCTAACAAGAATAAAATCACCCTTCTCAGATGCGCTTTCGTGTTTGTCGACTTTAAATCGGCCACCCGCGTAAAAAGTACTGCAATCGCTGGTGCCCAGCACTGTATTGATGCCCGCCTCTTCGGCGTCTAGGCGAATTTTCACTAAATCGTTACCCAAGGCTGCGTCGTACATACCGGGGTATTCGTAGTGCTCGTATTTGTCGTTATTGGCAAACTTACTGGTAGTTTTAGTATTTGAAAAAAGCTTCTTGGTAGGCTCTTTAAAATTGTAATCCGATAGTGACCACTGACCCTTTTTGAAATTATGGAGATGCTCCCAGCGGGTTATTTGCGCACCTGGCGAGGTTCCATTCGAGTATTCAAGGTCGGTTTCCCCACATTCATCGTAGGCATTCTTCTGATCCACAAGAGTAAGTTGGTGCTTGCTTTTTTCATGTGTGAAATAGTAGGCAATTCCCTCTTCTTCTAGAAGCCTAGAGACAAAATGCAAGTCACTTTCGTTATGCTGTATACAGTATTCACGCACACTGCCGCCTGCGGCTCTAAATTCAAAATCTGAAAAATCCAGGTCTTGGAATATTTGCGAAACGATATCTTTGGTGTTTTTATTTTGAAAAATTCTATGGTTATTTGTTTGTGATAAGAACCACAACCACGGGACCATGGTCATTTTGTATGAACGCAAGCCGTGAGACTTTACCTCGCCGACTGAAAAATCTTTTATATAGCCATTAAAGACCCGCTCGTGCTCGTTTTGAACGGTAACGGTGGTAGCTTTACCCACAACAGAATCGGGCTTGATATCAAGCACTTCTGAAATCACCTCAATTCGAAACTCGAACAGATTGGAGACGAATTCGCTGCCACTGAAGGCCGTGAGAATAAACGTGTCTTCCCCTAGGGAGAAATCACCAATTGAGATCGATCTATTTTCTTGAGTGATGCTACTCATAAGACAGCGTTTACCTTAAGTTCCATTTTTTCGCAGATATACACCGCAGTTTCCATTGAACAAAGAATATTACTTTATAAACTCGGTTATAAACTCGGCGCTTATTATATTACTCAATCTAACTTAACCGCAAAAAGAGCGCACAACCCACACAATTGTGCAGGCCATGTACTCCTATGCTTTGTAACAAGCTACCTAATTTACAACGGCTTAGCTGTAGTAAGGTCGTAGCCGCGACGCTTGGGGCTAGCGCCTTTGTTGGTCTTGTCAAAGTCGTAGTAGTTAACGTTTATCTGGGAATAGCTTAGCGAGATATTCTCGATGGGATCACCAGTGGCATCCGCAGAAATCGAATAGCCACTAACCAAACAATCGAGTAATTCGTAGCTCATAAATTCTTCTACTGCATCGGTACCCGTTTGCACAAACTTGAAGACTGCTGTTGTACCCTTTGATCCGGTCACAGATTCATTAAAAAATTCTGTAACTGAATTATCGGCTTTATGGGTAAAGTTAAATTCACTAAGCACTGGACGACATGCCTCACGGTTGGACATATTGCCAGCCTCCATGTCTATACCGCGAGCGATTCCAAAATTACACGCTTCCACTTTAATATGATCAACAAAACCCTCTGCAGTTACGTTGCCAACAATTTCGCCATACGTTAAATATATTGCCATTTTCACAGCTCCTTTTAAGTTAATAAATTTAATACTGAACGACTCGCCACTAATTCACCGCAGTTGTCATCACAGCATTTTTTAGGGGTGTCTCCAAGAACCAACATTTACTATTGAGACTCAAAAACATACTACCATCAATTCAAAGCCCCCTAATACTTTATGCGAACATCATTTATTCACATCAAGCCGCGGTAGTGGGGCACATTAAAACAGGTATCGAGAAGATGTTAAATACACCCACCACCATTTAAAATGAGGCAGCGGTCACAAATCACAAAAGCAAGTCCATATTTTGCAGTCTTTGTGAGTAAGGCTTATCAATATGTACATATTTCACCCAAAAAAAATACAACTCAAATTACTCAGGCAACTATAAGCTATTGATTGTGCAAACAATTTCGACACTCTAGCGTGACCGGTAGCACATTAATCCTTAAAACCGCATCAACCACTAGCTGGCGCCTATACGCACCTAGGGACCGCGTTTCATCGTCTTACGTAATGACAAAACGCAGAACAGACTTATGCGCCCACTGGAAGCTTTTGACGTCACCAAAATACCCCCGCAAGAAAAATAGGCAAAATAAACTTGCGCCATACAATACACTGTATATAATAACACTTACTGTATATACGTACAAACGCAGAACGAGATACGCCTGAACCCTAAAAAAATGCATCACGATGTTTTCCAAGACGCCTTAATTGTTATCTGGTAGACATTCTGTGGGGCTATTGATGGCTTACCCAGCCTGGGCTGACCATCGAAAAACTAAACATGAGAGTTTTGACCATGATTAAACTAACGGCAAGACAACAAGAAATACTCGATCTTATAAAACACCACATTAGTGATACCGGCTACCCCCCTACTCGAGCAGAAATTGCCAAAATACTTGGTTTCAAATCTGCAAATGCCGCAGAAGAACACCTGAAAGCCCTAGCAAAAAAGGGGGCTATCGAGATGATACCGGGTGCGTCCAGGGGCATACGACTGCCCGAAAGCTTCTCTGGCATTCCACTTATAGGTCGAGTTGCCGCGGGAAACCCTATTCTTGCAGAACAAAACATTGAAGAATATTTTGATATTCCCGAAGGCTTTTTTCGGCCGACAGCCGATTACCTGCTTACTGTGCACGGCATGAGCATGAGAGATGTGGGTATTCTGGATGGTGACCTACTCGCTGTTCATAAGACCGACCAAGTGCGCAATGGGGAAGTTGTTGTAGCTAGAATTGAGGATGAAGTTACAGTAAAGCGCTTTAAGCGAGACAGAAACAAGTCGGTAGTAGAGCTGTGGCCTGAAAACTCAGACTTCAGCGTTATCAAAGTAGATTTACGGGATGAAAATTTCTCTATTGAAGGATTGAGTGTTGGCGTTATTCGCCGAGGATTATAGATATGTTGAATTATGCAACGCAAACAAGAGCAAACCCCGCTGGCATTACCGAAATTTTGATGGCGAATTCAGGCCCTTCAAACCAGCTTATGATAATGCCGATGCTTGCCCACTTAAGCCAACAAACCAAAGACAGATGGTTTACATGGATAGCCCCTAAAGGGGGTTCCAAAAAAAACTTTGACGGTTTTGGCTTCGACAAACAACGCGTTAGGCTCATTCATACACGAAACGACGAAGAAACACTTTGGGTGCTCTGGGAAGCATTGCGCAACGGCACCAGTGCTGCTGTTGCGGCTAATCTGAGTTCACTTGGCGACAAAGACCGAGCAAATCTTGAAACTGCCGCTAGAATTGGTGGCACGAGGGGCCTGGTACTGCGTTATAGAGCCTAATTTCGAGTTTAGCTATCGAGCCCAAGCCGAACACATTCAACATTGTGAATGTATGAATGTTTAGTGAAATACGTTGTCGGCTACATCTGCTGGGTCTTGCTCATCAGTCTCATGCATTTCACTAGCCGCCTCCAAACCTGCCTCTATCATTGCCTTTGCAACTTCAATTTTTGACTGGTTAAGAAAGTAAATAGACTCCTCCGAGAACCGAATACTTACCAAGGGCTCGCCACTGTCGTCAGCTCTTTGCAGGGTTACATCGCCATTGGGGAGCTCTATGATTTCGTAAAGTGTGGTCATTTATATCATTTGTTCCGTATTAGATTTTCGCGCGCATTCTATCATCTAAAAAGCAAAATTGCTCGCAGCCCCCGGCCACCAAACAGCTAAATTCGGTCTTATCTGATCTTTGTAGGCTCACCACAAAACATATGAGTAAAGCCAGAATAGATATGCATTTCAAAAGTAAAACAGTTGCCACCTTAGTCGCAACATTCGCTTAACCCATTTTCGTAGCGCACACCTCAACAAGATACATATCGCGCCAAAAAATCTTTTTTCCGGTTCCCGGAAATATATTCACCTCTAGAAAGCTATAATCAGAACCTACCGCAGAGCCACCACAAGCGTCTAATACAGGTTAATGCATGGAAAAAGTTGTTACTCGACGAATCGGCTGACATCTTCAGCAGGTGAAAAAGTCAACAATCTAGCGATTCCGAAGATGAAAAGGACAAGCTATACAGTCAAATTGGGCGGCTGAAAGTAGAAGTAGATTGGCTTAAAAAAAAGACGGGATATCTAAACTGAGCAACCCTGAGAAAATCGTGCTGATTGAGCGCGATCACAGGCAGCTAAGTATTATGCGACAATGTGAATTATTGAGTTTACCTCGCGCGAGTTACTACCTGAATACAGATTGGGCAGCCGAAACAGAAGAGAACCTTAACTTAATGCGACTGATTGACGAAGAGTATACTTGTCACCCATTTTATGGAAGTCGCAAAATGCGCGACTATTTGCGTCGTATTGGGCGTCAGGTGAATCGCAAACGGGTAAGTCATTGGTAACAACAGCCCTTAGGTTGGCCCAAACTAGCTTTAGGTTTATGACCTTACTAGTAAGTGGAAAGCATAATGAGTAAAGGACAAGACAGTAAAAAAAACCCCAAAAATAAACCGCTTTTAACGACAAAAAAAGAAAGCGGCTAAGGCGTCCAAGAAAACCGTAACCAGCGTTTTAAGCAATTAGTGCCAGTGAATAAGCGGCTCATCGCGAGGGGGAATTGAAATGGACAGATTTACATCACTCGGTGCAGGCGTTTGCTTATTGCAAACAACTACATCTAGTGGTGTAAAAATGGCCGTTTCAATTGCACAACAGTAGAGTCCTACAATATGAATGAACACAAGTTAGGTAAGCAATGGCCATCGAATTTTCACGATGGCCTTTGTTTAGTGCGTTAACATAAAAATGCCTTAGCTGACACCTTAGCCCCCCTCGTTTCTGCCTGAGTATGACGCACCAAGCGCAGTAGCAACTAACAATGAGCAACCACAACACCCTAAATACAAATTCTCTAGCTGTTAGAGATACCCAAAACATCACTGGCCTTTGAACTTCCATTGTTATCGGATGCAGCTTCAACCAATGCCCTGTTATAAGGTATTTACGTAATTCAAGCCATAGGCTTACTCTTACTCTTACGAACATAATTTAAAATTGAAATAGGCACTACTTTTCTGACCGGAAAGCCTTCAATCTCTTTTCGATCAATTAAGTGGTTTAAGCGACTTTCAATGGCACAAAGGTTTTTAAAATCGCCCATTGCAACAAAAGAGATAGCTTCACCCGCCTCACCAGCACGGCCCGTTCTACCAATACGGTGAATGTATTCTTCTGGTTTAAAAGGCAGATCGTAATTAACAACACGGCTAAGTTTACCAATATCAATGCCGCGGGCCGCTACGCCAGTGGCCACCAAATATTTCAGATCGCCAGATTTAAAATCGGCCAATATTTTTTCGCGCATGGCCTGACTTCTATCGCCATGAATAGCTTCCGCTGTAATACCACGTTTTTCTAGCTGGCTTACCAACTTGGCAGCGCCATGTTTCTTTTCAATAAAAATGAGCGCCTGACGCCATTTCTGCTCTTTAATTAAGTGACTAAGTAGCGCGGACTTTGTGTCTTTGTCTACCGTAATTAACCACTGCGTGATAGAAGGTGCCGTTGTCACCTTAGGTGAAATGGTTATCTCAACTGCCGCACCACTGCTCTTACTATCAGAAAAATCATCAGTCAGATCCCGAACATCTTGATTCATGGTAGCTGAGAACAATAAGTTCTGACGCGCTTCAGGCAAGCGATCAATAATCTTATTTATATCATCAACAAACCCCATATCCACCATTCTGTCCGCTTCATCCAACACAAGCACTTCAAGTTCGTCAAAGTGCAATGCGCGCTGATAGGCTAAATCAAGCAACCTGCCCGGCGTGGCAACTAAGATGTCTACACCTTCAATTAAACGCTGTTTTTGCGATTCCGAATCAACACCGCCATATATGGCCATGGAGCTTAGGTTTAGATGTTTACTATATTCCGAAACATCTGCTTCAACTTGCACCGCCAGCTCACGGGTAGGCGTAAGAATAAGCGCACGAATGCGTTTACCTCGTAGCTTATGGTCTTTATTAAACACCTCCAAAATAGGCAACACAAAAGCGGCCGTTTTACCCGTTCCGGTTTGAGCGGTGGCAATTAAATCTTTACCAGACAGAATTACGGGTATGGCTTGCTTTTGAATAGGCGTAGGGCTTGAATAGCCTAGATCTTTAATGGCTTGCAAAATAGGATCGCACAATCCAAGAGCTGAAAATGGCATAGAGTCTCTGATAAATGGCTAATAAGGCGAGGATCTGCAAGTATAGCAGCAAGGCTTAAGGTTTGGCCCTAAGGATGCCCATAACGGCAGGGCGAATTTGCTCTAGCTTCAGGCGTCAAGCACTACAGGCCCTCTGTGTATTCTTCGTCATTTTCAGATAGCCCAAGACTGCTCGTGTATCTTTGTCCAGCTGCCTCATTTTCTTCGATATATTCTTGACCGCCTTGG
>JBLHGN010000112.1:0-10860 GCA_047616325.1 Lentisphaeria bacterium | reverse complement strand
CCCTTCAGGGCCGCTATGGCAACTTTGGCTTTGAACTTGGCTGGAAATGTTTTACGCTTCATAGTGGTCTCTCGATTCAGTGATTTCTATTCTAACTCACTGTCTCAATTTCGGGGGCCACTATAAAGCTTAAAGAAGTTTATGGTTGTTAGTTCTATTGGGCCCACTATTGATGGTTGATTTTTCCGGCTTAAAAATACCGGTCTCCACAACCTTCAGTTGTAGAAACTGGTAACATCACCGCCGGGTACGCCAGCATCGCTAACGATAGGGTTGCCTCTGGTAATTTCCTCGGGTGCCTGTCCAGTTTGTTGATGGCCATGTAATCTATGGGCTATCGACTGATGATGCATATCCTGAGTATGCGGCTGACTTACTAGGAAAAATGAAATCGATTCTTGATAGTGGGTTGGGGTATATTGGCCATGAGGCTTCACCAGATGCATCAAATCTAGAACAGTTTAAAGTTGAAATTAATACGCACAAGCCCTAATAATACGTGCCAGCGGTCATTTTGGTCGGCACTCAGCGTTAACCTAAATCCAGTTTTCCAAGCTAATATCTGGAATTCGGCAAAATTCCTTGGTGTTATTAGTCACTAGAACTGCACTTATGCTTCGTGCATGGGCGGCTATAAGTAAATCGTTATTGCCAATAATATTTCCCTGTCGTTTTAGCATTGCTCTAATTGTTCCATATTGTCTTGCGGCTTCTTCATCCCATGGGTCAATTAACAAGCGTTGAGTAAATAAGTCCAATTGGGTATAACGTTCTTCGCGGAGTTGGGAATCGCCATTCTCAATTCCGAAGCATAACTCTCCATATGTAATAGAGGAGATGCAAATATTTTTAATTGCTCTAAATTTATTTTTTAGTGCAGTTGTACGGTTTTTCAAAACGAATATACAAGTGTTGGTATCAAGCATATACATTAGCAAAAGTCTCGTTCTTGTGGAGCAACTTGGTCGCGATCTTTAAGGTAGTTTTCGTCAAAAGCTGAATCCTGAGAAAAAAAATCATCCCAAGTTGGTTTAGATGGTGAAATTATTATTTTGTCACCTTGTTTTGTAATGTAGACCTCGTCACAATCAAACCTGAACTCCTTTGGTAATCGTACAGCTTGGCTTCGGCCATTCATAAAAATTTTGGCAATTTGGCTTGTCATCATTTGGGCTCTCCGGTCGGTATATATCACATAGTATATATCAATTATGTATGTGCTTCCATGTTCCCCTAAGTTGTTGAATATAAACAAAAAGCTAACAAGGGTGTCAACCTGACACCCAAAGCTACGCTGGCTATCGGGCCAGAGGGGGAATGTTCCCCCGCCTGCCCACAGCACCGTGCTTACCGGTCGGTACACGGCTCCTCACATTAAACGTATCTAGCGACGTATTTTAAACCAGTGTTCTAACTTGACGTCAGAACGTATAAATTGCCTTAGCTCATTAATAAAATAGTCGTTAGGGTAAGCTCGCTCTACTGCTCGGCTATGGGATAGAGACCACCGCTTATTATTGCTATAGACAGTTACTCCCGCAAAACCTTGAGAGATACCTCGCTTCACTAATTTATTAAAAATATTTCGTTTGCTTTTCTGTTGGTCAATAATTCTTGAGCGCAATCGTCGCCTTATATGGGCTTCGATTTTCTTCAGCTGGGCAGGAAATTGCGTGAGACTATAATAACTTGACCACCCTCTGTACCACAGGTTGATCTTAGCCATCGTAGCTTCCAGTTTTAGATGGATGCCTCTTGGAGTGAGCTCTTTAACTTTCTTCATTGCTCTAGCCATTGATTTAACGGATATTGCAAGATGCCCTTTTACTACCGTCATCCCAAATTAATTGGACACCCAAATTAATTGGACACCCACACTAGCAACCAATAAATACAGCTGGCCAACCGCAACAATTAGGCCACTTTTCCATCAAGAAAAGTAGGTGCTATTGAATTGTCGAGACTGTTAATACTTCGATAAGCCGTAAATTCTGACATTTAAACATAGAGAATCAGTCCGCTAAGATTAGTCGGACTTGAAGCAATATAAATTTAGTGGCTAGATATTAAATTTGACATATAACTGCGTGGGTCACTCGCTTTCTCTGCAACACTTCACATGCATGTTTTACAGAACAAGCTGTACCAACAAGTGCCTTAAACTGACTTTCGAATTTGGTCGCTAAAAACAGCCAATGCCTGACCTCAATATTGAGACAATCAAGTATTGGTGGCGTTTTGTCGAAAATTGCACCGCGCTTATTTTCACGAATAATTGGACCTGTCCAGACAACTAATTCAAGATAATCTTTTAAGTGAAAAGGAAGCCCTACCGGCATAGATTCTCTTGGATTGCCCACAAAAGGAAACAGATTGTCTGGTTGCTGCGGTGCGCTCTCCCTATGGCTTTTCTCTAAGAAATTTAAGCAGGACACCCTCACTACCTTTGGTGTCAGCTTTGGAGAGAACCTACCGACAACACTTAAGCGATTCAATTGTCCGTTGTTGGCCGAGATCTGCCGATGGGGTTGTCAGTTAATTTCGAAATCCATTATTCTCGGCTGTTAGATGAAATTTGAATTTATTAATATCCGCGATATAATTTCTTTAAAACAAAAATAATATTCTTAAAACATCGAAAATAAATGATTTCCGGCTTTATCTCGTTTTTAGATGACCTCTCGCTTTGTTAATATTGAAACTTCCTCATTGGGTTAGCATTTCGTTGGCAACGAGTAGGTGCCGAATGTGATTTTTCTCTTCAGTTTTGCCTGTAATTCAAACGTGCTCTGCAATTGAGATAGGTATTTCCGTATCACCGGTAACAATTTTATTGAAAAACCTGATCAGGTTTCGTTTCCATTTTATGCAATTTTCTTCAGCAGCTGACTCTCAAAATTGACCATTTTTTAAATTTAATTTGGATGGGTCAAGGCCTATACCCTCGATCACAATGGATCAAGTTTTACTTCGTTGATTATCTGGTAGGCATATCTTTTGGGAATAAGGTCAAAGCCGATATCGGATATAAATTTTAGTACTTTCCTTGTTTTTTCGTCGAGTTGAAAAAATTCTTCGCGGTGTAGAGCGATGGCGTTTCGCATCGATTGAATGTAGTCGGCTTCAATCTGGTGAAGTTGTTTCTCTAGTTTCTTTTGTTGACGCTCAAGACAAAATGGCGCGGCTAGGTCGTCTAACGAATCTATAAAATCAACGTCAAGATTGAAAACCAATTTGTGTTTGCCTTTAATTTCTCACAGAGTGTATTCATGGTTGACCAAATCAGCAAAATATAGTTGGATAGTATCTGCTTGCAATATATTTACTATCTTTAACTTGGTAGTCGGCAGCCCTCTTTCATGTTGGTAGGCGACCTCTGGATGATGCAATGCACCGATGAACGTGTCGGTTTCAATAGCATAATCAGATCCAGATAATGACAATGTGCGCAATGGTGGCTCTTTAGTCACATCAATAGCGATGAACCATACCGCCAAGCCGCTTAGCGTCACTTAAATTGGTTCTTGCATTACGATCGCAGCTGAAGAACAAGGGCTTCAGGAGGGAGCCTTGAGCCAAAAACATTACTGGTCACATAGTGATCAATAAATTGTTTTCAAGATTAAAGTACCTGAAGCAAAAAAGCACAGATAGGCCCATCTGGCCCAGAGGGTTGTGGTCATATTTTAACCGCCATGCCATTACTGAAGAAAAACAGGGGTTTTCGTGCTGGCACTAGTTACAGACTTCATGACCTTTTCTCAGGACAGTTTTCACTAGCATTAATTTTTGTACCATCTGGACAAAGTCTATAGCTTGCACGATTAGCCTTTTCTGGGCATTTTTCACCGGGGTTTATCATCGTTCCATCGGAGCAAAGTCTATATGCCGCACGAACGCTCGAACCGCTGTTTCCGGTGGACATAAGTGGCGAGGACTTATCTATCTGCTTCGTCACTGTAAATGGTTTGTGTTGACGCTTTCCTGTGGTCAAACCCGAAGCTGCGTCGCGAGGCGAGTGAACGTGGCTAGTGCGCGACTGATCCGGCATACCACCTTGATTCTGTGGTTTATCTGCGGCATAAGTTTATTAGCCAAAAGGCCGACGGCGACTAAAAAAAACTGCTTAGGTATTTGATATTCATGGTAATTCCTTATTGTTTGTTGGGGTTTATAACGGTGTGTCGTTACAAGTTTCAATGAGGTTCAATTTTTTTAAGCAAAAAAACTGCAGTTGCCCCCCCCAGGGCTCGACAAAGGGCCTGGAGGTCAATGTAAGGCAGGCGGTTTGATAGTTCTTATTACTCCCTATTCTGTAATGGCAGCGAACGAATTTTTTCACCGCCATTTAACAACTCGTCCAAAGTCAACTTGTAGCTCGGTGCAAATATTTCCAAAAAAACATCCACTTCCGGCATATTAAAATTGGTCAGCCGCGCCGCAATGTCTTCGGCGGCTTTGGCGAATTCACCATTACCGGCTTTTAGCTCTTCCTGGCATTTTAGATACGCGGCAATCGTATCTGCTCCTTTGATTATGCGCTTGACCTCACCTGGCACCTCAGATGACACCATCAAACTGAAATAGTCGTCTTGCAAGTCCTTTGGCAGTAAACCAATCAGTTCCCGTTCCGCCTGTATCTCCACTTCCTTAAATGCCTTTTGCATGCCAGTGGAGTGATACTTAATGGGGGTTGGCATATCGCCAGTAATCACTTCACTGACGTCGTGGTAAAGGGCAGTGGTAGCCACCAGGTTGGTGTCGTAGGCGGCGCCGAAACGCTTATTGCCGATAATTGCCAGAGCGTGAGCGATGGTAGCCACCTCCCAGCTGTGCTCCATCACGTTTTCGGGAATAGCATTGCGCTTTAAGCCCCAGCGCACCACCCAGCGAACTTTGCTGATATAGGCGAAGAAATGGCTCTTTTTAGAGATGTTATTAATATTTTCCACTTGCAGGCAACTCCAATATTAGTGCGATTAACTACCTGCCTACATTACGCATTATCGCCTTATTTCGCTAATCATTTTTCCCCCTCCACCTTAAACACTTTCCCCGCTTCTCCGAGACCAAGTATTTTCGCCGTGGCTAAAGCTCTCTTACAGTTTCTCCCGGATGGGCGGTGAATTGAATAGCATGGACGGGTCGCTAATATCCTCGGTTAGCACTTCAATAATATCGTCCTCCGATATTATACCCACCAGCGAACCGTCCCCGTCGACAACCGGCAAGCGGCGCACGGCCTTACGTTTCATCAATTTAATGCACTGGGCCAAATCTTCATTTTCATCAATGATTATAAGTGGTCTGTAGAGAACGTCCTCTACCGCTACTTCCTGGGGGTCTACATTCTCGGCAACGATTTCTATCGCGATATCGCGGTCGGTCACAATGCCAATGGGCCGCGTTTTTAGCCCTTCTCGGCGCACCACCACTACGTCTCCACTGTGGCATTCGCGCGTGGCCAGCGCCGCCTCCAGCGGGGTTTGGTCGTCTTCAATAATCACCACATTGCGATTGCAATACTCCGCCACTCTCATAGGGTCCACCTCTACTCGTATTGATCCACTGTCTCCAGCGTAAACTCACCTCACCGACCAATTAAGATAACCTACGCCAGTAGCGTGATATTGACATTGGTCAAACCACAATTGACTATGCATCTCTAGGATACGACCCCAAAGGACTCGTTGCGGCTTCGGTTAGACCAATGCAGACTAAGCAGCACCCTGTGTTTCCGTATTGCATAGATAAGATGATATGGTTCTTTATAATTAAACGCTGCCACGCAATAGCCCCACTCAAAAGCGATGTACCCAATGCCTGCTACCACGTTTTCACCCGCCGAATGGCTGCGCTACACCCGTCATATTCAGCTCCCAAACTTTGGCGTAGAGGGCCAAACAGCACTTAAAAATGCGCATGTGCTAATAGTGGGGATGGGTGGACTGGGATCGCCAGTCGCGCTTTATTTGGCCGCCGCCGGTGTAGGCAAAATGACGATAGTCGACGGCGATATCGTCGACCTTACCAACCTACAGCGACAAATTATTTTCACTATGGACGATATTGGTGAAGTCAAGGCGAGCGCAGCGAAAATGCGTTTACTGGCACTTAACCCCAACATTCACGTCAATGTCTTTGGTCAGCATTTTGATCGAACCCTAGCGGCTGAGCTGCCCGACAAATACGATTTGGTATTGGATTGCACCGATAATTTTCTTGCACGTTACACAATCAATGATTTTTGTTTAGTAAAGAAACTGCCATGGCTATTTGCCAGTGTTTATCACTACGCAGGGCAATGCGCATTATTTATTCCCGAGGGCCCCTGCTTTAGGTGCTTGTTCTCCAACACACCCAGCGAAACTGACGATTGCAACAACGCCGGTGTTATCGGCGTGTTACCTGGGATGCTCGGTTTATTTCAGGCCAACGAGGCCATCAAATTTTTGGCGGGCTTAGACACACCTCTTAAAAACCACCTTATGCTTTTTGATGCGCAAAATTTGTTTATGCAGCGCATAGAACTAAGTATAGACAAACAATGCTTATGTCAAACAAAGGAATTTGACTCAGACAACGTTGCCGAAATACCTGCTCCACCTCGCGTGAAGAAAGCCATTGAGAGTGGTCATATATCCATGTCACCCCTTGAGTTTAATAGCCTGAGGGATCATGAAGGCACCACACTTATCGACGTGCGAACACTGGCTGAACGGCAGGGCTTTCATATCGGAGGCATTCACATTCCCGCCAATGAAATTCCAGAACGACTGGCGGAATTCGACCACTCGCACAGCTACTTGTGTTATTGCCAGTCGGGGTTTAGAAGTGCCAGCGCCGCCGACTTTCTCAATAAAAACAATGTTAAAGCGATAAGCCTGGACGGTGGCCTGGTGGCCTGGATACGAGATTTAAAAGCGCCACATTAATTTACCAAAGGCTAAGCCCAGTCAGTCTGAAAGGTATAAGTCCCCCTCTAGATTCAAGACGTATTTGTCAAAATCGTTGGCGAGAAATAGGTTGCCCCTATAGTGTTGTTGCGCCTCTCTTTTCAACTCACCAATCGACATGCGCCGACTTTGGTCGTGGTGGTGATAGCGCGCACTAAAGTGTGTGAGCACAAGATTTTTAATGTCCATGCGCTGTGCGCTTTCGGCCACACTAGCTGCAGTACTGTGCTGAGGCCAGGGCCCCACTTTTTGCCCCACCTCCTGACTATAGGTCGCTTCGTGAATGAGCACCTGCGCACCGCGTGCCGCAGTGTGAATTAAATCGGGCGTATCGTTGTCGCCACCGACAATCACCGCGCGAGATGGTCGCTGTGGCAGCACGTAATCCTGCAGTCGCAATTGCTGCCCATCGTTTAATTCTATTTGCCCATTTTTGATTAATTGGCCCCATGCCTCGCCTGGAGGAACGCCGTAAGCGATTAACTTTTTACTATCCAGGTTTGGGCAACTGGGAACCTCCTCAAAGCGATAGGCATAACTTGCTACACGATGAGAAAGTATAACGGATGTAATTGAAAAACCCTTTGCTTCTACATAAACACCCAGCGCATCACTAAGCACAAAGTTAAGCGGATAACTTAAGCTCACGTCGGTAAAAGTAAACGTAGCGCGCACAAACTCTTCGACACCATGAGGCGCAACTATGGTGAGTGCTTGCTTGCGACCAGCCATTGATGCCGTAGCTAGTAAACCCGGAAGCCCAAAACAGTGGTCGCCATGAACGTGGGTTATTAAAATTGTGTCGAGCTGTACCAAAGAATGTGGCAAGCGCAATAATTGGTGCTGGGTACCTTCGCCACAGTCCACCAAACACCACGATTTACTATTGGCCTGTTTTATCACCAAACCCGAGACGTTGCGCTGCAAGGTGGGAACCCCTGCGGAGGTTCCCAAAAATGTAAACTCCAAAATTACTCCCTGAGCGCGTTCGACTCGTACTGCAACCGCACAAAGGTATGAGATTCATTCCATGAATAATTCCAATACCCAAATCGGCAACACAACAAACCCATCACGCTATTATAGCTTGGTTAAATCTGAAATTTGATAATAGGCTGTCGTCCACCCAGATACAATCAACGAATCACAATAAATAAGGCCAGGCCATTGCGATTAACTTGCAACAAAGTACTTCGCGGGTTGCGCTCTAACGCACGCGTAAAAGACGTCCCAATTACCACTATGCCTAAGCGCCCATACACTGCATGTTAATACAGTATAGAGTATTGATTTATAAGGGGAAGGGTGATGGCACGCAATAAAATACAATTCCAGAAAGGTCTTAGTTTGGTTGATTTCTTGAATAATTACGGCACCGAAGGAGATTGCTTTGATAGTTTGCATCAGTCACGCTGGCCCAGTGGGTTAATATGCCCTGTGGTTATGATAAGCACTGTCGGTTAACAATTCGCAAATTAAACCAATGTAATCGTTGCCACCGTCAAACGTCTCTCACAGCGGGCACAGTTTTCGAATCAACCAAATTACCCTTAAAGACCTGGTTTCTCGGCATCTATTTCATTACACAAGATAAAAAAGGCGTTTCGACTATGAAACTGCATCGTCAGCTTGGCATTTCTTACAATGCGACTTGGCGAAAGAAACATAAGCTCATGCAGGTAATGATGGAGCGTGACGACAGTCAACCTTTGTCAGGTTTTGTGGGGCTTGATGATGCCTATATGGGTGGTGAGCGCGCGGGCGTGGGGCCGAAGGTAAAACACCGGTACACCATCCAACAGACTAAGCTTAATAAAATTAAAGGAAACAAGCCCTCCAATGTGACTTTCATAAACGTCAAATAATTACCTGGCCTCATTCGTTGAGGTGGTTTAATCAAAAAATGTCTTAATCCACCATTTAGGGGGGACATCCATAATAGGATTGCAATCAAAGTATAAGTGAATTTTCAAGTCTGTCCCCTGCCCTAGTTGGTGCTCTCGAACAAAATTAGGATCGAGTGGATTCCCCGGTAATACCTTTATTTCTGAAGCGACTACTGAGACCCAAGTATTTTCTTTTATCTGTAAGTCGTCCACCCATTTGGCTAGCTCAGTTTCACCTTGAGTGCTGAGGATATGCTTTGCCGTTTTACCGTAGGTTAATAGTTCTTCTTGATGGATTTTATTGAGACAACTTATTTGTTGGTCAAAATGCGAACACAATACATTCATTAAACCAAATAAAGCCACTGTGCCGAGAGCAAGAATCGCACAAAGCTTCCAGAGCAAACGATATTTCATGAAAACTTATAGCATTTCCCATGAATCGTCACAAATCGTTCGTGAGGCAGACCCACCTCACTCAATTTACGTCTGATACGGCTCAATTGCATGTCTAGGCTTCGATCGTAACGGCTGAAGGCGCGTTTTAGAACCGCCTGATAAAGGTAAGGTTTTGTTAAAATTTGCTGGTGATTTTCTTCCTGCGTCCACAACAAGCGAAACTGTATAGGGGTAAACTCTACGATTTGACCATCATATTTAACACGCCGTCCTGTCTTTTGTATTTGCAACTGATCAATAACCATCGCCGTACTGCTTTGATCACTTTTGTCTGTCGACCGAACCCTTCTAAGCACTGCTTCAATACGCAGTAGCATCTCCGTAAAATTGCAGGGTTTAGCAAGGTAATCATCGGCCCCTTTTTGGTAACCTTGGATGCGTTCAGACTCAGCTCTGCAAGCCGTTACCATCATAACGGGGGTTTGGTTAACCTGCCGCAATTGCGTTAAAACTGAAAAACCATTAAGTGAAGAGCCTCTTGCAAAACTGCACAAAATACGTTCGACTGAAAAACCTATAACCACATGTAGTGGCTTTCACCCTAAAATGACACTACATACAGTTCCTCGATGGCTGGGGAAATAGTTTTGCAAGTGCCTCTGAAGGAAGTAATACATCCAGTAAAATAAGGTCAAAATTAGAATGTATCGCTGAGTGAGACCTTTTTTACCATCATGACATTGACCTGCGGCAAAGCCCTTTTTCTGGAGCAAGCCAATCACTTGCTCACCGATGGTTGCATCATCATCTAGTAAGAAGGATATTTGTTGGCATATTATATACACAGCATATTGGTTGGTAGAACAGATGTCTCCGACAGCCTCACATATCTAACGGCCTCAAAATGTAAGGCTCGATAAAGTTAATGGCATCACTGGGCGCGCCACACATAATAATGATTCTCATTAAGGTTAGCGGCGAATAATACCTGATTAGCTAGAAAATGTTGTATTTAATCTAGCTGTCACATCAATAGATGCATAAAAACAAAGAGACTGCGCTATGCTGCATAAAAATCCTTTCTTATATTAAGCGACAAAAGCTCGATCAAGCTCATTATTCACGATTGATAATCATTATCATTTGAACTAGTATGTGCAGCTATATTATTTAACGCCTTTTTCATTTCCCAACCCGAAAAGAATCAGTATTACCTAGCTACCACTATGCCTAAGCGCCCCCTATGCTGTGCATTAATACAGCATAGGTTATTGGTTTATAAGGGGAAGAATGATGGCGCGCAATGAAAGTACAATCCCAGAAAGGTCTTAGTTTGGTTGATTTCTTGAATAATTACGGCACCGAAGACGATCGCTTTGATAGTTTACATCAGTCACGCTGGCCCAATGGGTTTATATGCCCTCACTGTGGTTATGATAAGCACTGCCGGTTAACAATTCGCAAATTAAACCAATGTAATCGTTGCCACCGTCAAACGTCTCTCACAGCGGCCACAATTTTCGGATCAACCAAATTACCCTTAAAGACCTGGTTTCTCGGTATCTATTTCATTACACAGGATAAAAAAGGGGTTTCGACTATGAAACTGCATCGTCAGC
>JBLHGN010000111.1:0-10917 GCA_047616325.1 Lentisphaeria bacterium | reverse complement strand
TTTTTAGGGCTTAATGATGTGACGTTTGTGTACGCCGAGGGGCTCAACCTTGGTGGTGATTCACGCACTAGCAGCATCGCAAAAGCAGAACAACACATAAGCAAGATTGTAAGCGAACTGACCGCCTAACGCGCCAGCTAAACCCTACAATCGCACCGAAGGAGTAGACACAATGAACACTCGCAAAGTTATCGAACAAATGAAAGCGCGGCCCGCTTCTGACGGCGATGGTGTAAAGTTGTTGCGTGTTTTTGGTGGGCAGCAGCCAGAACGTTTCGACCCGTTTTTGTTAATGGATGAATTTGGCTCGGACAAGGCCAGCGACTATATCGGCGGCTTTCCCGCCCACCCCCACCGCGGCTTTGAAACCATTACTTATATGCTGCAGGGTAAGATGGAACACCGCGACCATATGGATAATGTGGGCCTGATAAACGATGGCGACGTGCAGTGGATGACGGCGGGTAAGGGCATTATTCACTCGGAAATGCCGAGGCAAACCGAAGGTGAAATGCGCGGTTTTCAAATTTGGCTAAACTTACCGGCACGCAACAAAATGAAACCCGCCGTGTATAAAGATGTTCCGGGGGACAACATTCCCACCTATGCAAGCGATGGCGTTTTCATTAAAGCCATCGCAGGCAAAACCACACTTGGCGATGTTGCTGTGAATGGTTATTTTGATATTGCCGATACCGAAGCGGTGTACCTCGATGTGCACTTGGCAAAGGGAAAACAGATTAGCCTGCCCATCGCCACCGATTTAAATACCTTGGTGTATATGTACGAAGGCAAAGTGGCGCTCGGCGATAATATGACGCATGCTGGGCCTCAAACACTCAGTCGCATGAATACTTTTGGCGATCTAGTTATCGCTAACACTGGCGAGACTCTTGCGCGCTTACTTGTACTGGCTGGCAAACCTCTACGCGAACCCATAGCGCAACATGGGCCTTTTGTTATGAACACCTACGATGAAATTAACCAGGCAGTTGAAGATTATCGCAACGGCGTTCTCACCGACTAAACACCAGCAGCCAAGTATTTAATATCTACAATTCACCGATGGAAAAGGCCGCTATTTTGCTGAGGTGGGTGTAAGGTAGGCCGCTCTCTTGACGCCAACGGTTCATGGTGTCTTGTATTTTTTTGAAGTCTCGCTGACTGCTGGGATTCTCCGCTATCTCCACGCCCGAATTGCGAATGGCTTGGATCATGTCGGGTGTGGTAACGTAACTGTCTTTGCCCACGTAACGCATAAACCACTGCGCCGACTGGCCACCCAAACGGCTGCCGTGTTTTTTCATATAGTTCATTAAACCCACCTGGTCGTCTTGCGGCCAGTCGGCAATAAACTTACCAAACGAACCGTACTCTGCCGACACTTGCCTAACAAAACCTACGTTCATCATGGTGGCTTTAATTTTTTGCCAGTTGCGCACCACACGCACGTCTTTGGTGTATGCCTCCCACTGCTCTATAGAAAGGCGGCTTAGTTTTTCGGTATTGAAATCAAAAAAAGCTTCTTCAAACTGCGGCCATTTTTTTTCGATAACAGACCAATTAAAACCGGCTTGATTGACAACTTTTACCATGAGTGACAAGTATCTGTCGTCGCTCAACTGGGCAAGCTCTTCTCGCGATGTAATAAGGGGCAATAGGGCAACAAGAGCTTTTTTTCCGCCTTTTCTCAATTCGGCGCGTTCGCGTATGGATGAAAATTTTTGCATGGCGTGCGGTCCGATTATAAATGACGAAATTTAGGAGCCTTTATTTTTTTCTTATTATTTTTGGCTTTCACGATAAAAGTTTCAAGTGTGTCACAAATGATTTCAATCACCATTACGCGTGCATAGCGCTTATTATTGGATGGAACAAGATGCCAGGGCGCAAAAACGCTTGAGGTTTGCTCTACCATTTGGTTAATCGCCTCTTCGTATTCTGGCCATTTTTCGCGATTTCGATAGTCGTCGTCGGTGATTTTGTGTTTTTTGTAGTTGGTTTTTTCACGCAGCTTAAAGCGTTCCAGCTGCTGATTTTTATCAATGTGAATCCAAAATTTTATGACACAACAATTGGCCTCGTCTAACTGGGCCTCGAAGTCATTTATTTCACTGAATGCGCGCTGCCACTGATTCGATGTAGCGTAGCCCTCTACCCGCTCCACCAAAACACGACCATACCACGTGCGGTCAAAAATAACCGCACGACCGGCCCGGGGAATACGCCGCCAGAAACGCCACAGGTAATGATAGGCCAGCTCCTCTGGGGTGGGTGCGGCCACAGGCACTACTCGATAAGTCCAGGCAGATAAGGCTTGCGTAAGACGGCGAATAACACCCCCCTTGCCTGCCGCGTCCCACCCTTCAAAGGCAATCACCGGTGTTACTTTGTGGCGGCGTGCTTTGTCAAACAGCTTTTTAAGCCGCAATTGCCCCGCCGACAAACGTTGTTTATATTCCTCGTATTCGTAACTACAATTGAGATCCACCAAACTTAAATAGTCTATTTTTGGCTTGGTTATTGGTGTAGTTTTTGGCGTAGCCATAGTCGCAACCACATCAAGCCCTTGCGTTTCACTGGAGCCCTCCACACCTTTTTCCATTGCGGCCAAAAGACGTTGGGCAATAGTCACATTGAGTGCTTTTGCATCTGAAGTTTCAATCCACTGCCATGGCACATGCTCGTTTAAAATAGAGTTGAGCTCCTCTATCACAGGTTCAGACTTTTTATACACATCGTATATGTGATGGCTAAACTGCCCCACATACATTTCAGAGCCGGGTTTTTTCTCGGCCTTTTTTAAACGTTTTTTAAGTTGTTTTTCGTCGGTGTGCAACCAAATTTTGAGTACTATTTTACCATCGTCGTGCAAGAGTTTTTCTAAATCGTTAATGCGTCGCAGACGCGTGCGAAACTCTTTTAAACCAAGGGTTTTTTCGGCGCGCTCCAGCACCAGGTTCATTATCCAGGCACCGTAAAAAACTGCCATGCGGCCATCACTGGGCATTTCTTTCCAGTAGCGCCACAACGGCGGGTGCTGAGATTCCTCTTCCGTCGGCCAGCGAAATGCGCGGGTGTCTACGTAGCGCACATCTACCCACTCCTGCAGTACATCGATAAATTCTTCGCATGCAGGTAGGTCGTTTCCCGCCAATAGCAATACTACCGAGGTGCTACTGTTTTTTAAATCGTACTGGGCATTGACCAATTTCACACGCAGTTGGTCAGACAATGTTTTATAGGTCTTTGAGTCGAGATATTGAGATATGGACACGCCTTTACCTTTTTAAAACTAGCCGCATATTTATGCTAGCCCCTTATGAAAACTAGCATCTTAAAAACTAGCACCTTGAGAATAAGAAGCCTATGAAAAGAGTGACGCCCCGGTACGGGCAACGCTGGAAAAATCGGGTACCACCACTGAAGTACTTCTTGCCACAGAGCGCACCGGCAACAAGCCCATTTGCAAAAGTCGCGAGGCGCCTGAGTCGCGCATCATTTGTTCGGCGCAGGGTTTAATTGTAGTTTCGCCGTTATCATCATAGACGTGCAAAGGAAGGTCATCCACTTGTCGAATCTGGCCGAGCCCCTGCCAACCAAACTTCTGATAGCTTTGCGCCAACAATAAGGTCACAACGTAAGCACTGCTACCCCAGGTATAGTATTCATGTTTATTGCTCGAAGGTAGCTCTTCAAAGGGAAACGACTCGATCGGAGAGCTGCGCTGACCATAAGGTAAACGCGTGAGTACCCGTGGTGCGGTCAATGCGAGGTGCGCGGCTACTGGGTCTCTACGCAAGTCTTGCCAGTTTTCTAGAAATACATCTTCGAGCGTTACATTCCAATCACTGCAATCCTCACTCTCACCAAAACTGTCGCATCCGGCGAGCACACTGGAGGCCCCGGCTATTGCGGCCCCATTGTTGGCGCTCGCGATGGTAGTAAACAGCAAAGCGACATGAAGATCTTCGTCATTATTTGCAATGGGGAAATCGACGTTGATCACACCGAACGGCACACCGCCTTTCACCTGGTCTTTTTCCACCAAGAGGGAATATAAACCAGTGTCTTCAATATTCTTTGCGCTGTCGAGATCATCCAATACTTCGTCGCAGGTAACATCAACGAGGTAAAGCTTTAGTTTCGCATTGGTTTCCAGCCGCCTTACCAAAAAATACACACTACGCCATGTGGCTTCCAAGTTTTGAAAAGCCGGTGCGTGCAAAATACGTCTCATCAGCGCTGTTGTGGCTTCATCTACGGCCGACTGCATTTCACCCACTCTAGGATCGGCTTTTGGCTCCACATAGGGCGCAACAATGTCTTTGATAAGCTGATTGATATTACTCACCGGGCTGTTAGAGCATGTAGATTGTTGAGCCAACGATGCCTGACTATTTGAGAGTACAGCGTCGAACATATCTGCGGGTATGGCATACGCCTGCTGGTTGTCAGTTTCGACCGAGCGCTCAGCTTCATTCTTTTGTGAGGCTTGGGGCGCGTTAAGCTCTTCTTTGTAGCTGGCCCACTGGCGAATTTCATCAGCGGCCACGCGGAACTGTTCGGGCCTACCGAGGCGCCGCTTTAATGTCTGCAGGTCGTCGAAGAGCGGCACGCGCTCGTATATGTAGTCGGGATGAAGGTCGTCGTACTCTCTAAAATGTATCGCTTTTTGGTCCAGCTCCAGTTGCAGAGTAGGTTGCAACTCAGAGAACACCTCTTCGAAGTTATCGCGATCTATCTCTATAATTTTACGGCGCCCCAGCTGCTGGCTTTCCCGTATTCCGCGACTGGCCCGACCACTAAAGTCTCCTACAAGCGCTATGCGCAGCGGAGCTTCACTGCCGGGGCGGCGGCCAGATGTCTTTGGGCTTACTTGCTCCACGCGCGAATTTTCTGATTGCGTTTGTTTTGAGTCCAAAGAAAATGGTATTTCCCCAGTGCTGATGGTGGTTCTCGACATAATTTATGCTCCCTGTTCGTGTCGCAGCGGGCTAATATGGCCGCGCTATTGCTGTTTATTGATAAAATACGCTATGCGCGTGGTTAAAAATTCTGCAAATAATAGATTACAAACCCCAACTACCCTATACTTGCGCGTTTTTCCGACAGATAGCCTCTTGTTCACACCCAGATACGCCATTTGTACGTATCTATCGGGTAAAGAAGCGCATATCTGCGCCAATGGTACACATTACAGTAGGTATATTGCCCATTTCTCGAACCAGTAGTGGTTTGCGGACTTTTTTTATTTCTCCCATCTAAGCAATTGGATGGTCGGTTAAGGTGTTGTTATGTCAAGTGTTGCTATGTCTGGAGCTGATAAGTCAGGTGCTGCCAAGTCAAAAGCCCCCGTGCAGATCATTATGGGCTCTCGCTCAGATTGGCCAACCATGAAGGTCGCCACTCAAGCCTTAGATGAACTTCAGGTTCCCTACGAAACGTCGATCGTTTCGGCACACCGAACACCCAAGAGACTCTATGAATTCTGCAATGACTCCGAGACCAATGGCACCCAAGTGATAATCGCCGGCGCTGGCGGCGCTGCGCATTTGGCGGGCATGGCCGCAGCTATGACCTACCTACCTGTAATTGCAGTGCCCATGCCAAGCAAATACCTAAAGGGCGTAGACAGCCTGTTATCCATGGTGCAAATGCCCAAAGGTATTGCCGTAGCCACTCAAGCCATAGGCGAAGCGGGCGCATTTAACGCAGGTTTGCTGGCCTGTCAGATGCTGGCACTTTCCGATGCCAAACTGCGCGAGCGGCTGGTGCAGTGGCGCGCCAATCAAACGGCAAGTGTTGCAGAGAGTGTGGAATGAGTCACCACATTGCAATAGTGGGCAGTGGCCAGTTGGCCCGCATGATGGCGCTAGACGGCATTCCCATGGGTATGACCTTTAGTTTTCTGGCTGAGGCCAAGGAAGATACCCGCTGTGTAGATAAGCTAGGCATTGTGGTTATTCGCAAGCATACCGATAGCGCCGAAGCGCTCTTCCAAGCGCTGGGCAAACCCGACGTTATCACGGTTGAAAAAGAGCATGTGGATGTCGACCTGCTCAATAAGTTTACTTCTATGTGTGCTGTTCACCCCAATCCTAGCGCTCTGGAAACCTTAAAAAATCGCCGTATTGAAAAACAGTTTTTGCAGTCGCTCAACATTCCCATTGCTAACTTCCACAGTGTCACCAACAAAGCGCAACTTCAAGCGGCAATAGACACCCTGCAAAAACCCATTTTTTTAAAGTCGGAAGAGGAGGGCTACGACGGCTATAACCAATACAAAGTTACCGACGATAACGCCAAACAAGTAATGGATGAGATCGCATTCCCAAGTTATTGGGTGGCCGAGTCGTTTATTCCCTTTCAGCGGGAAGTATCATTTTTGGCCGCCCGCACAAGTGACAACAATATTGTTATGTACCCGGCGGTAGAAAACTATCACCGCAACGGCACCCTACTTACTTCACTTGCACCTGCGCCAAATATATCTGAACAGCAAATAGATAACGCTCGCGAGATGCTGACCAAGATTATGACCACATTAGATTATGTGGGCCTAATGTGTATGGAGTGTTTTGTATGGGATAACAAAATACTGGTGAATGAAATTGCGCCTCGTGTTCATAATAGCGGTCACTGGACTTCGAAAGGTGCGCTCACAAGCCAGTTTGAAAATCATCTTCGCGCTGTAATTCAACTGCCTTTGGGCTCTACCGAAACTTGCAACATCAGCGGCATGCTCAATCTACTGGGCGTGTCGATGACCGCCGAGCAGGCCTGCGATGCAAACTCTTATTTAACGCTCTATGGTAAAACAACCCGGGCGCGCCGAAAGCTTGGCCACGTTACCGTGTGTGGCAGCAGCTACGAAGAAGTCACCACCCGCTTAAAAGCATTAGAAGCGCTGGTATATGGAGCCGCCGAACAGGCTTGACCGAAGGCACCACGGGTGCCTGGCTATCGCCTCAAGAGTAGCAACCACCGGCCAATATTGAGTATATCCGCCAACGCCCCGGCAACATAAGTGAGGGCCGCCGCTTTAAGTACACGCTTAATCGGCCGCTCGTGCTGTTCGCTGAGATATTCCCCGTCAATGAGAATCGGCAAGGCCTTGCCAAAACTGGCATCCCACTCCTCTGGCAGAACAATGAAATACATAAAAGTACCCAAGAGTTGAAAAAATAAACTCAGCAAGACACACCCAAGGATTAACACGGGAATTTTCAATACCAGCGCAATAAGCGGTGCGATGCTAATCAAGACGATGCCAATTTTTTTAAAGCGAAGTACTGTTGGAATGTATTTTTGGTGCAATTGAAATATTTTTTCGTGCTTGAAAAACTGAAGGGCATGCCCTACTTCGTGTGTGGCTACCGCGATAGCGGTTATCGACTTACCGGAATAATTTTTGGGGCTGAAGCGCACCGCTTTGGCGGCGAAATCGAAATGATCCTGACCTGGCAAGGTTTCTTCCAATATAAACCCCTCCAAACCAAAACGCTGCAGCAAATGTTCCGCCAGTTCGCCGCCGGTGCCCGGCATATCGGCAATGGTTTTACTGTTGCGCCACATCGCATATTTTACCCAATAGCTTGGGCCAAATACGCAGGCGAGCAACAACGCAGTAACTATAAAATACACCATCAAAGGAATTTTTGGTGTCGGGTCTTGAATCGTAAATTCCACTGTTTTAACACGGCACAATGGCTAGACCACTCAGGATAGAATTTCCCTGCGCGTTATATAAATACCTAAAGTGGGTGTCCACGTAATTTCACGTAATTTGTGACTTAGATAAATGCATCTAAACTCTTGATGTTCAAATCTAACCAATTAGCACCAGTAATAGCTGTTATTTCCTTTGATTCGCGGATTCAGTAAACGGAGCGTATACTTTGAATAAAAAAATTCGGTGGGTTCCAAAAGCCCACCGAATTTTTTAACACTTAGAATATCCGATTATTCAGCAATTTCTAAAATAGCGCCCAAATTAATTAGTTGGGTTTCACCACTCACACCGTCAATACCATCGTTGTCGTTCACGATAAATACATTGCCCGCAGGGCTTACAGCTAAGCCTTCAATTTTTTCAGGAATTAATCCAGCGGGTACGGCCAAATCAGGCATCAGGTCGCTTACTAACACTTTACTGATGGTACTGTCGGCTACAACAGCAGACAAATCGATTTTGTAGAGTCGTTTAATGACTGCATCGGGGCCGCCTTGGTTGTCTCGTTCGAGCACCAAAAATTCTCCATTGCCGAGTGAGCTGATATCAGAAAGGCCAACCCAACCACCGTTTTGTGAGGCTACTGCATCAAGAGGATAAAAGACAAAGGTCCATGAGTTGTTTTCGACAGAGTATATGCCGATGCGTGGATTGTTGTCGCCGGTCCAGGCTCGCTGAAAAGCTACTACTGCTTGACCGTTCCATTCGGCCACGCCTTCAAAACCAAAGCGCACTTGAATATCGTTCACTGTATTTGGCAGGGTGACCACATTTTCGATCACGCCTTCTGCATTGGTCTTGAAAAGAAAGTTTAGGCTATTCACTGGACGACCGCCGTCGCCAACGGTTCCATTTCCCTCTGAGGCAATCCAGAAACCGCCATCGGAGGCTTTTGAAATGCCTTCGGGGTCTATATTCACGGTTTTATCCTCGTTAAGTAAGGCGTTAAGATCAGCTTCGTCGAATACGTTAATGCGGGTGGCGTCGTTAGCGCCAACACTTGCATCGACGAGGTCGACCGCGGCAATGCCTGCAAAAACGTTGTTTGCATCACTAATATAAAGTTCTCGTGTTAAAACAGCAGGGCCATCTTCCTGAGTATTTATTTGGAAAATACGGTTGGATGTGTAGAAACTGTCTTCAATGGCGTAGAGCACACCTTCGGCCATTGGGTCGGCAGATAGGCCAGACATAGCCCCCCACGGAATGGGTGTGCCGTTCTCGCGATCAGTGGAATAAAGCGTGGGGTAGTTGGCTTCGGCAAATTCGTAACGGTAAATATTGAGAGTAGACCGTAACGCATCTCCACGCTCATCTTCTTCACTGGCTACCACTAACAAATTGCGCGATGGAATGGCGATGCCACCTTCTGGACCAACACCCGCAGGCAGTACTTGTTTAAAAACGGGGTTTTTCGGGTCGGCGATATCGTAAACAAACACAACGCTGGAACGTTCAGAATTAACGAACAAGAAGCGCTCGTCGCCAAAAATGCCTACTTCGGCATTTTCCGGCTCGTTCCCTTTATTACCCGAGCGTTTATCTGGGTAGTGGCCGATACGCGCAGTTAAGTGGTCCAAAGTGGAAGCAGAATCCCACACTACGTTTCCGGCAGTATCAAACACACTGAATCCACGGCTGCCGCCATCCATGTCGCCTTCGTTGGCGGTGGCAAAGTACTGTGAGTTAATCCAGGTTAGCCCGTCGGGCTCGCGCACAACATTATCGAGGAACTCTGATTGGTCTATGCGCAAAGCGCCTTCGCTGGCGTCGATGAACGTTAAGTCCACATCGCCGGCACTGAAATCATTTACGATGCTACCGTTGGTGAGGTCGATCAAGATAATATGGTTGTTTTCTTGCAGAGTGACCACGGCGATATTGTCGGTATTGATGTCAACGAATTCGGGTTCTGGGTCACTGCCAAACAGAGTGGCGATGCCAGTGATGTCTACACTAGAAGTGCTCCAGTTGGCCGGGTCGGCGTCGGAGGTGTTAACAATAATAAAATTACCAGCAGGCAATTGTGGTGGTCGGCCATCGCCCAAGTCTTCGTCGCGCTCGTTTTCAATGACGATGGCGGCGTAATTTTTGTCGGGGCTAACTGCAACCGAGTCGGGCTGCCCACCTAGGTCGATGGTGCGAACACTTGTTTGTGTAGCGATATCTATAATGTCTAATTCGCCGCCCACGTTAACAAAGTCGGTGGAGGTGTTAACGGCAACCAAGGCATAAGCACCTTTCACACCGACGGACGTTGGCTCACCCGCTAAATCGATTACACCGTCAGCGAATGGATTGGCTGGGTTTGTGATATCCACAAAACCCACTTGGTTATTGAGGCTATCGGTATAGACCAGGGTCATACCGTCCATGGTTGCGGCAACAATTTCGGCGGCTGTTTGAGTGTCGGTGTTACATCCGGCGTCTATTTGTGTACATACCAAAAAGGAGGCCACACGATTAAAGTGTTTAGACTCGTTCAGTACACTTGGGTTACATACGTAGCTGGTTTGATCGATTTCTTCAGCGGCTAATACATTGTCTGCGTTAACGTCAAGGCCAGAATCGATCCGAACACCGCCTTTAAAACACTGCTCGTTACCGGCCGCAACAACGCTTTGCGCGACTAAACTTATGAAGCCGTCGGCGCCGTCAAGTCCATCGACACCATTCGCTCCGTCTATACCATTCGCACCATCGATACCATCGATACCATTCGCTCCCTGCTGACCCGCCTGTCCCTGCGCACCATCTTGACCATTACTGCCGTCGTCTCCACCGCATGCAGCTAGCATGACCGTTGAGGACAATACAGCACACAAAAGCAATTTTTGTTTATTAAAAAACATACCCCTTCCCCATTATCGTTTAAGTTACATACACGAGGGGATATTTTCACGTTCATAAATGACAGAAATATGAAGCTTTTGCTTCAACAAAAATAACGTTTTATGACAGAGGGCAATACCGAGCGACAATCACAGTAACAATACAGGCGCCTTCCCAAGCAAAGGCGCCATAGCCGTTATTTAAATTTTTAAATTTTTAAATTTTTTAATATGTTTTTAATTGTCAACGAGGCAGTAGTTAATTACTGCGTAAATAGATACGCTGTCACAAAACATGCTGCCATAAACCTTATTCGATGAGCATTTTCCGTGAAAATTAGTGTCATTTTT
>JBLHGN010000110.1:0-10925 GCA_047616325.1 Lentisphaeria bacterium | reverse complement strand
TGCCGCAACATGTAAATTTTTATGTCCGAGAGGAGTTAGCGTGTAAGTGGCGGGAAAGCTTAAACTCTGACACATTCTATTTCGAGAGAAAAAAGGGGATCAGGTCGTGAATTGCCCCGCAAAGCCGAACTAGTCACTGAATATGTTGGACCAGCTAAAACTTATGGCCAATAATCCTAGTTCAAATATGAGCAGGACACTCCCACTACCATTTGTGTCCGCTTTGAAGAGAACCTACTGACAACAATTAAGCGGTGACAATATACGCTGTTGGCCGGAATAAGTGAAATTGCACTTAAAGAATAACATTGAAATATGTATTAGACGACAATTAGGCTAGCGGGTTGGCGTCAACTAGATTGGCCGGGGTTTTTGCTTTGATTTCATTGCTTCTTTTTTGCGGTAACTATCTCCTTCTATCTTATAAATATCTGCATGGTGAACTAGCCTGTCTATTGCCGCTACCGTCATCATGTTATCGCTAAATATGCTATCCCACTCACTGAATGCCTGATTGGTGGTGATCAGCACACTATTTCGCTCATAACGATGAGCCTATCAATTCAAACAACACTTGGCTTTCACTGTCACTTTTTTCGACGCAACCAATATCATCGAGAATAAGCAGCTCATATTTATCTAACTTTTTTAATGTCTCATCAAGGATAAGTGCTTCTCTGGCTTTTTGTAGTTGCTGCACTAAAGCGGTACTGCTGGTAAATTTCAACCGTATTGATTGGGCTATGAGTGCATGACCTATCGCTGCAGCGAGGTGCGTTTTACCTAAACCACTGGCGCCAAACAGTATCAGGTTATGCCCTTGTCTTAGCCAGTCAAGCTGGGTTGTTTTTTGTTGTAATTGTTGTGCCGTTACCCCTTCAACCTAAATTAATCAGTTGAATAGACTGCGATCGCCTAACGCTCTGAAAATAAAGCGCTTTTCATTTTTTGAGACTCACCCATTGGGTAACGGTGCGATCCTCTCAATAATGCAAAAATTCGCTCTATTTCCAGCATCTTAGACGCCCTCACTACGATCCAACTGATTTATTTAGGATTATTGGAATGCTATAATTAGTGAAGCACTTTGAATTTTAATCCACGCATTCAGTAAAAACAGCTTGAACCCAATTAAGGCGAATCGTTATCAAGCGGCGTCAAAAGACGGTGTAAATATCGATGAATTTGGCCGCTATAAATGCAATTAATGAATCAGAGAAATATGACCAAGTCACAGCGATCGCTGATGCAATCGCGATGAAAGAAATATTTATACATGTAAAATGAACTGGCACTTGTCTTGCCCATTGGCTATCAACAAAATATCTGCCGTTGGACGAAATCGTCCATTGTTCACTGATAAATCCCTAATTCTATAGAGCTACAAACCGATATGACGAATAGAAAAACATTATCTTTGAAGGTGAAAAGAAACAAAAGCATCAAGCAAGAAGATGAGATGATCAAGCATGATTCAGATGATGACCCGCAAAAACGTTTTTTAAATGGCGTAGCAATCAACCCTTCTCCGTGCATTCGCCTTGAGTTAGGTTCTCGGCAGCTCACCGCTCGAGCGATGGATTTGATCACGCCAATCGGAATGGGGCAGCGGGGTTTGATTGTTGCTCCACCAGGCTCAGGGAAGACGACCATATTGAAACATATTTGCCAGGCGGTTGGCGAAGCCTATCCCGAGATAAAGCTATATGCCTTACTCATTGATGAGCGACCGGAAGAGGTGACTGATTTTAAGCGCAGCGTGCCGGCACAAGTGCACGCCTCTTCCTCGGATGAAAGCTACGACCGACACGTCCGTGTGGCCAATGACCTTCTTAATACTGCCCGACAGGAGGCAGGCGAAGGTCACAATGTCATGATAGTCATTGATTCTCTCACAAGGCTCTCACGCGTGCATAATGCAGAGCGAAAGAGCAGCGGTCGCACCATGTCCGGCGGGGTTGACGCTAGAGCCTTGGAAATACCACGAAAACTGTTTGGTGCAGCTAGAAATATTGAGAATGGTGGCTCGCTTACCATTCTAGCGACCATACTGGTTGATACGGGAAGCCGGATGGATCAGGTGATTTATGAGGAATTTAAGGGCACGGGTAATATGGAGCTCGTTTTAACGCGGGAGATTGCGAATCAGCGGATCTTCCCGGCGCTGGATATTGCTAAAAGTAGCACGCGTCGTGAGGAGCTTCTTTTAAATTCAAAAGATATCGAAAGTATAAGAGTCTTACGGAGGGCGCTTAGCAATCTTAAACCTGCTGAGGGCGCCCAGAAACTCGTTGAGTTACTTGAGCGATGCCCAACGAATGCAGAACTATTGAACCTACAGTTGCCCAATATGTGAAGATCTGCCTTTTAAAAATGCTGATGTCTGCCCTGCGTGTATCGACTGGGAGAAAGTATCATGCCTGAACCTAGGTCCACTTGTGACTTATAGGACAAGGATTAGCTCGCCAAATCGATGGAAGTGATTTGCTACACATTCGAGTGCACTTTTTGTAACTCGCGCTCTGAATAAATGCAGAATCACACGAGCCCCAATTGTTCGGGAAATTTGGTACATCGCCCCATTCGCCCAAAGGCTAGCCCTAAAAACAAACCCGCATTCACATAGCGCGGTTTAAAAAAGGCCGCGCTATAGCAAAGCGCTAACATAGGCTATGTATCTTTTTTAATTGCGCATAATTTTACTAGGTCTATAAATATCAAAAAACGTATGTAGATCTGTCGATCTACTCCCACTCCGCTATCGTCTGTGTAATATTTGAATATTTTTGGATAATCTCCTCTCGTTTCATATGGAATAACAGGTAGGAAGTAACTAGCAATACACCCGTACATAAAAAAAGTAGTGCTACCGCAAGCATGGTTTTTTCCGGTGGTTGGGTGATGATCACATTAGTGATCATTCCTACGATATTTACGAAAATAAATGAGGTGCCAAGATACAGAAAAATTCGAATTCTAAAACTAATGCCCAATACTACAATCACGCAAGACATAAGCGCTGCGGAAACGGGATACCAGACCGACGCTCTGAACTCTAAAACATTATATGCTGCGGATACGCCCAGTAAAATGAGACCGCAATATAATCGGATTTGTTTAACCTGAAAATCGCTGAGCACATCTTTGAACATCTGCGTTAATAACAATGCGCTGGCAAGCGCGGGAGTTAAATAAATCAGTGCATTATCGAACTCTTGATCGATGAAAAACAGAAAGAGAGCTATGTTAGCAAAGACAAACACTAGCACCTTGAGGCTCTTGTGCGAGGTGCGCGCTAACCAATAGAAAAGCCCTGCCATAAATAACGAAGCGAGTTCGGCATGCAGGCTTTGTGCGCCGCTTAGGTGCAAATAGATTAAGTATCCCCAACCAACGAGGCTGTAAAAAATACTCGATTTGACTAAATACGCGGCTAGATGCCGACTGTGGTCTCGCATTTTCTCACGAATTCCAGCGACGATAATAGCTATTGAAAGAAAAATGTAGCCATCGATAGGGCTACCCACCTCTAATAAATTTACGTTTTCTAACTTCCAGCGCACTAAACCCATCGTAAGCCAGAGTACAAGTTCGGTGAAGAAAATTAAGCGTTTTGTTTGGGTGACTATTGCCGAATACAGCAGTGCTGCGCTGCACAAGAGCAGTGCTATTGTAGACTCTAAAACGGGAACCCAGCTTCTTTCATAAATGTGTTGATTTAGCAAAAAACTCATTGCCGATATGACCACTGTAACAAGGCCATAATAAGCCAAGTAGTGTGATTGTCCTTTGCGCCACAGATGCAGTACGTTCCAGCCCCGTACGCGCACAAGGTCCCGCAATTGAGTGTTAGCTAATAAGACACTAAGTAGCAACGGCGGAGCCATGGTAAGTATGGCCCAGGTATTCAGAATGCCATTATTTTTTTCTGGACTGAAACACAAAACCGTAAGCGCAGAGGCCAGGGGCCAAAAATACACTTCGTAACGCCGCGCGGAAGACATGGGGCGGTCGGGCAATAAGCCCCAAGCTACAAGAGGAAATATAAACCCTAACAGGCCAAGGGGTGTAAAAATAGGCGTATGAAAAAACACAAAAAAGTAACATGCCACAACGCCAACAAATCCCCAGCTTTGAATCCAGTGGTGGCTTGCTTGCTGTCGTTTGAGTATCACCATGGTCGCGAGTAAGACCGCAAGGAACAAAACAGCCACAAGGGATGGCTGTACTAGAATATGCGTTAGCGCGCTTGTTGCAACAATTACGGCAGTAACAAAGGCAGTTTGCAGCATGACAAGAGAAACACTCCACTGACGATAGTAGTACATCGGTAGCGTCAAATTTAATAGAATTAAGGGCAATACCCAACTATTGCTTGCTTCAAAATTTCCAATATGGTGGTAAATTACCTCCGCAAATATTGGTTCAAACCAATAGGGCTGTAAGAGCAAAATAAGACTAAATTGTGACGCGAAAAATAAAACCCAAAAAATGCTCTTTGGAAAATCCAGTGATTGCTGGTCGATGCCGCTTAAGCGAATAAACACCGAAAATAGCGGATTTGGAACGAAGACAAATGCGAACAATGCATGGCTTAAAAGCGATAGAAACAGTAGCTCGTTTAGTTGCACCCATTGTGGACTTATTAAGCTCAGCGAAAGTGAGCCGGAGATAACGGCAATGAGGGTTCCAATTGTGGCAATGCCGTCCCAGTGCACCCAGTGTTGCATTCGAATTAATGCAAGCCCAACGAAAAAAATACAGGGCGCGTTGTGGTAGTAGATATCCCAGTTGAAATCACTGGTTTCAAAAAGTATTATCTGCAGCGGCTGTTGTTGAATATAGAGAAATACCGAGAAAACAAATAAAATCCCTGCAGCGATAATGTCTTCACGCTTTGCCTTATCCCCTTTAATTTCAATACGAAATAGAAAATAGAAGCCAGGAATAGTTACCAGGTATATGACGGTATTGGGGTAAGGAAAGAAGTATAAGCCAATGGCCCACAGCATCATCACAACAGCAATTCGATATCCCGCCCGATGCAGTGGCCCGATGTCACGTATTCCATAACGCAAATAGAGGCAACACAAGCTCAAGACAAGGCCACTGTATAAGAATCTAAATTCGTGTGCATTGTCTAGTTGGTGTGATAGGGCAAAACTCAAACATATCAAACCTAATATGGCAATTGTCATAGCCAGAGCAAGTTGTTCCATCGAGCGGCTTAATATGTTCATTGTGTCACCTCCACGCCGTATGATTTTAAAGGGGGGGGGCTTTTGTGTGAGGGTGGTGGTGTCGGCGGTTCGGGAGCCAGCGGCATAAAACGTAGAGCTAAAGCCAAACTGAGGATAGACACCATAAATGCGCCAGAGATTAGGTGAATACTGTTAAGCCCCAGAGCCAGCACCTCCGGTTTAAATGACAAGGCGATAAACATGTTGGTATAAACAAATATTAGAACAAACAGGTAGGTCAGTGCTTCCCATTTCAATGTTTTATAAAGAAAAAAGCAAACAGGTAGCAAGGAAAACAGGTACACGGCATTGATGGTGCTTTGGAGGCCCCCAATAAATACCATGGCGTGGGAAACGAGCGTCATACTCATAGCGAGTAAGCCAGTTTTCGCGACTTTGTTAATGGATGTTTTCCAGTAGTCGCCAACCCCTTGAATTTGTAAAAGTTTTGATTGGGCGAAAAAGTGAAGCAACAGTTCGACAGCAAGAAATAAGAAACAGCCCAGAAGTAGTGCATAGGTATTATTTGGGATAATGGAATATGCCATCAAGCAGCAAGTGAGCCATTTTCCAATAAAGAGTAATTGGTGGTGATAGGTCCGATTAGCGCAATGTATCGATGCCAGGCACAAGGCATAACTAGCAAGGCTGAGCGATTCGCCTGTGAGGTAAGCCGCAGCCATAAGCAAGATTAACATTAAAGAAAATGCAGGTAACCATTGCTGTATGGAGGCGTAGTAGGCTTGGGTATTATCATAGCTGAACCATTCCATAAGGTACGCAGGAATAAATAGAAGGAATAGAAGCCCGATGAAATACCAGATTTCTAATGATATATTTATAGTGTTTAAAAATGCGTGAAAATCGCCACCACTCATCGCCAGAAAAAATCCTAAGCTCCATAGAATAGTGATATGCAGCAGACTCACGTGACTTAGTCGAAGCGCTCCATTGCATACAAAAGCACGGTGGAGGTAGGTAAGGCTCATTGCGCCAAATAGTAAAAATTGCCAGGGGGCAGCATTGACGTAGACCAAAAAACCATAAGCTAGCAAGGCCGAGGGCAAAAAAGCGTAAGAAAGTACTTTGTGGGCGTCGACCAGGGGGCGGTGAATAATCGCTATGGCCCCCACTAGGTTCTTACTGTGCCGCAGAGCGAAAACCCAGGTAAGTAAGCATGTGAGAAGAAAAATCGGTGCGTAGACTATGGGCATACTCAAGGTCAAAGCACTGACCAAAATAAATAATGGAATAGCGGCGATTCCTGTGACCCAAGCAAGTTGGTATCGTCGTGATAAAAGAATCAGACAAGTAATATGAGTAAGGCTGGCGAGGCTTAACTTAATATTATCAGCGCTAGGGGAAAACAGGATAATAGTTTTAACAATGCTTATGGCTAATAATCCCCATGCCAATTGTTCCAGTGACAGCCGCAAATAGCACTTACTGTGCAGAAAGAAACTACGGCTGAAGAATCTTTCTGCGGCTTTTCCTGTGTTGAAAAAAGCCAGCTGTTGTAAAACGGGTGCGGCGACTATTAGTGTGAGCGCCATAATCGCCGAACCTAAACCGCTTTTTGAAACAATCTCATATTCGTGTTTAAACCAAAAGGCCACTAGACCTATAAGAGCGCCAGCCAGATATATAGGAAGCATGGATTGCGCACGTTTAGCACAAAAGACTAAGGCGATAATGTTAAGTGCTAGCGCATAGAACCACAGATGATTAAGGGTAAACTCAATTTCAATGGCGCCAATAAAGAGTAATAACGAGGCAAAGCCGCTAATAGCCCACAAAAAACTTGTTCGATGTAACTGTGCTGGCATGTCGTTTATTTTCTGCGAGGTAAACGCCCATAGCACTGCCCATGCTGACACGTATAGCGCTAATACCCTTAGGTCTAGCCACTGCGCTAGCGCCATGGCCGGCACCGCTACAATAACAGCAGTGGCGATATACCAGAGTATAGTTTGACAAGATATGGCACATCTTAGGTAGTTGTAGCTGGCCAAAGCGAGCAAGACGCCAATTGTTAATGCTGTTGCTAAAAAGCCGGTGGCTGGGTTGTTTAATGCGGTAAGCGTCAATGCTAAGGGGATAACTAAAGAAAACAGTTTGATTTCATGTTTCACAAAGCGGTTTTCAATCACCCATAGGCCAAGCCCAAAAATCAAAGCAAGACACAAGAACGTGACCTCGTTGAATGCAAAAGAGTTTTGTAAGCTTACGATATATGCCAAACAATGTACGGCGATAATTTCAGCGGGCCACTTGGCTTTTATAGTGCGACATATTGCGGCCCAGAATAGCCCAGAAAGTAGCAGCGTTGCGAGCAGGTACTCTGGAGCGGAAAATGCCAATAGATTACCAAATACAGTTGCAGCGCCCGCAACAATAGTGATTTTTGCTTGTCGGGTAGTCGTATCGTCAGCACGACGATTCAAGAAGCTGATGTACAACATACTCAAAGCAATAAGCTCTACAAGAACGGCAATGGTGCCCAGGGCGGGTAGCGCCTGGTAAAAGATATGTGTGGCCGCTAACCCTAGTACAGCGTGAATGCCGAGCAGTACTAAAAGAAAGGTTTGATTGTTATCGCCATGATGCTTACGTAAGTCGTAGAAGATTTTGCTATAGTAGGAAAAAGAAAGGTACACCACAAGTGCCAAACTAAAAGCCAAATTTCCAAAAGTATGACTGGGGAAAATAAGCTGCAATATAGCGGGAAGCACTAAAATTCCGTGACTTATTAACAGATAAGGTGCAGGAGAAAAACCATAAGATTTTCGCAGCCACGGTGAAATAAACCAAATTGCACCAGAGTACACAAACAACATTAACATTGCGATAATGCTATCGCCGGAGGCGAGCATACTGTTCACCATTAATATATTAAATGGCATTGTCCAGGTTGTAAGGCAAGAGAAGAGCTGAACCGGTTTTCGATTAATTAAGTCAATGTCGCCTCCGTTATCACCCGTTGAGTTTGGTACACCGACATTGGTTTTAATATTCGAAAAGAACTGCGTGACCCAGGCCGCACCTATGGTGACAAAGAGTAGGGGGATAGCACCTGCTGCCAAACGATAATATTCGCCTTTTCCCCATACCACCATCGAGAAGATCGCCCAGGCGGCCATTATTAATCCGATGCCGATGAGTCCCAACCAATTCGTGGATAAGAAAGGTTTTAAGTATTGGTTCCAGTTACTATGAGTATCGACGAGTACATCTTCATCGCTTCGTTCTTTTTTTGGAACCTTAAGCCCGGTAATATCCTCGGCTTCTAGCTCGCGGGGCTCGTTGAGGTTTTGCTCAAATGCTATCTCGTCGTCGTCTTCTTTGTGTTTAGTCGCCGCTAGTCTGCGTTTGCTGTCTTCCTGGTGACGGTGCAGTTTTTTGAGACGCCCATCTTCTATTATTCGTTCATTTTCATCTTTATCCGCTCGTGCTAGCGATTGCGCCATGGTGAGCCAACGATTGTTAAGTTCTTCTGGCTTCTCGCTTAAGCTGTGGAAGCTCGCTATTTGCAGCACATCGTAGATCAGGCGATGTTGATTGATTAGCTCGAGTAGCGCGTTAAGTTCGGTGCTTTCTTGGCTAATGTGTTTTGTGTGCCATCGATTAAGTGAATTTTGGTGACCCTCTAGATCAACTCCAGTGCGAACATAGAAAATTTCCATTTCACGCTGTGATGGCTGGTTTCTACCAAAAAGGGTGTGAACTAAAGGAGAATAACCTGGACCGTCCCATGTTAGGGTCAAATCGCTTAGCATCTTCGTTGGCCGAGGGCCAATAAGCGCTTTCATCATGAGCGCATGCAGCTCTTTATCGCCTTGGTAGTGATGTTCAACGGTGATCTCTTCTTGACCAAATTCCAGGCGAAGCCGTTCTTCTCGGTCTCTTAAGTGGCAGCGTATTTCGTTTTCATCCTGGTGAAACACCAATGCGTGCTCTTTATCTACTAGTTTCGCCAAATACAAATGGCGCACAATATTGGGCCTGAATTCCGGTAAGCCACTCAGCTGAACAACTTTATTGTCATGTCCAAAAAAACACGCGAGTTGCTTGCCTAAAGTCTTTGGAGTTTCTTGGTTTATGAGTTCGGTCAAGAGCATTTCAAATCTTTGAAATTTATCTGACCAAGTAAAGGGACGCACTTTTAGGTCAGTTATCCCTTCAATTACCGTACTAACATCGACAGTGCTTGCTTTGTTTGGTGGCGATAATCTATCCGAGCGAAGTTCAGAAAGCACCTCGAAGCGCTGCTGCCTAAAGATGATGTCCAATGGTGAGAAGTCTATCTTGGGGTTCTCTCGATGGAATTGACTCACCAAATCTGGCAGAGACGTCTCTTGTTGCTCATCTACAAAAGCAAAGCTCATTTGATCCAGGGTTTGGCTTAGTGCGTTGTAGTCTTGTTGAGGTAACTGACCCAACTGCGTTAGCTTATTCAATTGGTTTTTCAGTCGAATGATGTCGATGAGCCCGAGATCTTGAACGGATTCCATTGCATATCCTTGATTGGAAATATTTTAAACAATCTCAATAATAGCTATGGAGGCTATCGAGATGTGGGTAAACTAAAGCTCTTTTATCGCGTTGAATTTAGGCATAATACTTCATTTATACCAAAAGGTCAGGAACTGTTGCGTTTTGAGGGCAGCTGGTTGAATGATGTTGGAAATAGATAAATTGGACAACCTTGGACCTTTTTTAAACGTTACTGCCTGGGCATTTGGAAAGCATACATGTCAGTGTGAGACCCGCTGTGAATATATTCCTATACGCTTGAAATCGGCATCCATGCTTCATACAGTCTCACACCGACATGTATCCTTTCTTGTGGCCCCGCTAGTAAGCAAACGAATAAAGGGCTGGCATTTACACCGCGCAGTAGCTTATGGATAAAATATACAGATCGACGTCATCAAGCATCGACTGCCATTAAAAGCAGAGGTCTTTACGGCATGGATATTGGTGTCGACAGATCATTGGTATGGTGTGTACTATTTCATAATGTAGCCAACCATCATGTGTTTAACTTCATTCACATAAGCTGTGCCACGAAGTGCTTCTTGGTTGTAGCGCACAAGATCTTCTATTAGTGCATACATGGTTCGCATTGCTACATCGGCAACCAAGGCTGGGTTTTGCGTTCTCGCTTCATGTTTAAAGCGCACTAGTGCCATAGTGCACAATTCAAATATCTTTTCGATCATTTCCGTTGTGTGGATTTTGCTGACGTGTTCAGGTATCTCGTCGTCCAAGGTGCAGTGTTGGGTTAGCTAACATACGGCTAATTCGAGCTTGCACAATGGCTTCGATTGCCTGCTTCATCGGCATTGTATATATATCGCCTATTTCTTTCACCAGCACCGAAAACATCTGCTCGTTTAGTCGCAATCGTAAAGCGGCAAAAATAGATTCATTTCCTGGAAAGTACTCATACAAAGTGCCGATGCTCACACCTGCAATATCCGCATCAAGTAAATGCATAGCTACTAAAAGTACTATCATGGGCGGCCATTGAGCAATGGATAAAACTCTAATATTTGAAAATACTCACTACCACGCATTGGATAATTTAAGGGCATTGATGATGCGGTTAGGTGTTGTGATCCACAGCGCCATGCCTTACATGGAACCGAGCATTCCCAGTCACGAATGACCCAAAACAAGCGT
>JBLHGN010000109.1:0-10964 GCA_047616325.1 Lentisphaeria bacterium | reverse complement strand
GTCTTTTCCCCTCCAATATTAGTCAATGTTATCTTATTCGCAGCGACATTATGAATTTATATTAAGCTATCAACTTCAATTCCCTTAAACTCGTTAAGGGGAATGCCGCGGCTAATTTGTTAAGGTCGACGCTGTTGTTATACCTCTGGGTAGATGCTAGCAAGGCCTGCACAGACATAGTCGCGGCCTCATCTGTAAGGGGTCTGTAACAATCCCATTCGCTTTCGTCGGCTGGCAATACTACCCGTTGGTAATCTAGAGCATGTTCTATACGTGGGTCTAGCGAGGCAAAAAAATCATAAAATTTACTGTCGTCGCCCATTATTTTATTGGAGTATTTAATCCAGCGCGTGGGTATGCCATAGGCGACGGATAATATTATGCCGTGCAACGACGACGATACCGTGCAATGGCAGCGCATTATTTGTTTTATTATATGTTCTATATCGCTGGTTTTTACGTCGATAACCAGCACGTCTTTACTGTGGGAATACTGTCGAGCCACGCGGTCAAAATCTACTAAGTGCGGAATAATTCCGAGTGCATATTGTTTGCTCACCGACGCTTGAAAATATCTCGGCAATAACAGCGCGGGGTCGCCGAACACGGCGGGGCAATCGTAACCCAAGTTAAGCAAGCGCCGCTGTGTAAGTGGGCCGCGCACGGCACAAAACTGCTTGGCTTTATTTACCGGCTGATCAATATTGCGAATGCCACTGCCCCACACTACGGCATTTGCGCCGCACAGCCGTAACACACTGCCAAGCGAAATAAGTACCGCACCAGGATGCGTTAAGGGATTATTGATTTTTTGCTTTTGCACATGAGTTATATGGCATCTCAATAGCTTGCTTAACAGGTAAGGCGTAATTTCGTCGCCCATATTGGGCTGGGCACCGCGATACCAGTAGATAGCAAAATCTTGCGCGTGTTCTTGCGTGTGTTCTTGCAAGGGTGGAACGGTAAGCGCATGGCTCACACGGGTAAGTGTGTGACGGGGTTTAATACGCTGAGTCATAGCGTGCACGCGACGCTGATTTCTTGTGCTGGGCCACAAGGCTCGCCACTGGTCTATATAAGCCTGCACTTCACGGTTGGGCAGAACACTATGGTGTTGCCAGGGTTTGACGCTGCTGAGATGGATGATATAGGCATTGGTATTTTGGTGTGTGGTGGTTTGGTAGGGGGTAGCGTGGGGAACATTTCCGCCCAAGCCTTGGTATACATTCCAACGACCATCCAGTATGTGTAAATCTATATCGTTGTGCACGGCAAACAGCAGCGCAAGACTTGAGTCGTCGCCGCCGCGAATAATACCCGCGCGTTCGGAGCGTTTATAGAGATTTACCATGCGCGCATAAAAATCTATTTGGCTTAATTCCGCATTATTGTAAAAAAGCACCCCGGTATTGGTTGCCCGGCGCGCTGCATGCAAATTTTCTAGGGGCAGTTTTGTTTTTAAACTCGCAAGTTGGCCAATATTGTGAAGAAATTCACCTACCGTGCAGCCACGATCAATTCCGGCAATGTGTTTAAGTTCTGGCAGCCAATCTAGTGCCAGCGTTTTGTTGCACAGGGTATCGCCGTCCACGGAGAGGGAGTACGCGTAACCCATTTTATAAAACAGCTCTGGGCCTTTAAATATCCAAAAACATTCACCGGGGTAGCGATGCCTGGCGGTGCGGGTAAAATCTCGCTGTAAGTTGATGTTGATATAGCGAATGCCGTGTTGATTTATTAAACGTTGGATTCGCGCGGAAAATGCACTACCCAAAATAAAATAGTTACACACGGTACTGTCGTTATGTTTCATAAATGAACGCAAGCTGGCAATCATATATTCGGCATAATTCTCTGTTACCGCGCCGAATACGGCGATTTTATTCTGTAATGGTTTTTGTAATGGTTTTTGTAATGGTTTCTGTAACGGCTCAGACGATTCTAATTCTGTTGGCAATTTTTCTATGGGTTTTCCATCAGCACGGTTAACCATTAAAGATGGATCGACATAGGTTTCGGTAGCGCTCTGTTGCATTTTTCGCGGCCACAAACTAAAGCCGTCAAATTTTTTGGCCTGTGATGATAAAAGAGGAAAGCTATTTATCAGCGGTGCTAAATCTATGCTTGGGCTGGCGGAGTTAATCGCATGCGCAACGGCGGTCTCTATCGTTATATGGCGACGCCAATCCACATGCACTGGGTCTCTATCGGTAGAGGCGTAGTAGTCGCGAAATTTAAAGCCACCGCCCACCACTCTATCGCTCAGCTCCACCCAAGCGGTGGGAATACCATAGGCCTCGCCCAAAATACAGCCATGCAATGAGCTGGATAAGATGATTTCGCATTTCCTGGTCTGCTGAATGACAGAATCTACACCTGCACGAATATCGATAATTCGAATTTTGGGGTCTTTAATCGTCGCGCGTATTTTGTCCATATCCACGTAGTGTGGAATTATGCCTACGCGATAACGTGCCTGAACAGCTGTGGTATAAAGCGCGGGCAACAGCAAGCCGGGGTCACCATACACGGGTGGGCAATCTATACTCTGCTTAAGCAATAAGTCGCGCGTTAACGGCCCCCTAACGGCTTTTATAATAACGCCGTGGGCGCAGGTGTCTTGTGCGGAGATAAACCCCGTGCCCCACGCCACATCTCCCGATTTGGCAAATTTTAGCAGCGAACCCACAGCAAAAAGTCGCGGCCCTGTGTTTACATGGGCGGCTGTTTTACCGCTGAATGCCTTGCTGATTAAAGGGGCTAACATATCGCCAAAATTGCCGCGTTTATTTCCATTTAAACTGCCGCGACAGGTCCAATACACGGAGAGTTTTGAACCGACTAATAATCGCGATGCCTCACTATTTATTGCCGCTGGCATTTTTTTCTGCGATTGAACGCTTTGTAGCGACGGTAATTTTTTCTTCATTGTTGCGGGTTTTATTTTGGCTTTATAATTAACACAAGCGGGGGTATTTTCGAGTGCAGGCCGGTGATTTTTATTTATCGCCGTTGCAAGAACGGGGTGCCAAAATTTTTCCCATTGCGAGTCAAAACGCCAATGTTCTAGCATCCACGCCCTATTGGCTTCGCCAATTTTTTGTGGCTCATTAGGCCCCTGTACTATTAAATTAATCAACACCTTTTCCAGGGTGTCGAGTGTGCAGCCAATAAACGGCGATGGTGCTTTGTCGGTGATACATTGACTAAATACTTGCTCTACCTTTGGCCATATACCCATACCATTTATTACCACGCAACCACAGGCCAAGCCTTCTAGGCTATTGCGGTGATAACTTCCGGTGACACATTCGTCGATAACGATGTGAGATCGTTGCTTCATCGCCAACACTTGCGCATGTGTAAGCTGTTTATTTCTAATCACCTCCAAGCTTATTGGGTAACGTTTGGCGAGCTTTTCTAATATGGACATAGTGCTGACGTAGCCTTTGGCGTGCCAGTACAGGCGATGGCTTTTGGGGTAGCTTTCGTGTTTTCCCGAAGGGGTATAACAAATGCTGATGTTTTTATTTTTGTTGTGCCCCGGTTGAAATTCGCCCTCCCATAGAGGCAGAGGATTGGGCACCATATGCCAAGCCTCGAACTCGGGCAGCGCCGCTTGGTACTGGCCTACCACCACTCCAGGATAGCCTGCATTCACAAAGGTTTTGTCTACATTCCACAAATAATTATGCGCCATGGTAAGCACAGCTTTGTTTTTTAACAGCGCTTTGTGCGCGCTATCGACTTTACCGTTGTGCACAATGACAAGGTCGGCATTTTTAATTAGTGCACGGGCTTCGTGGGGCTTACGACTCCATTCCAGGTCACCCTTAAACACCACTCCGTTGGCGTAGCCATTGTTTGCCCACACGCAGCGGCTGTTATGGGGCGTGTAATAGTTTATGCAACGGGATAATATTTCTGGCACCCCTGCCACGGGGCTGGTGGAATAGGAGACAATATTGAGAGGCTTTTCAGCCGGCAATTCACCTGCGCTTGATTGGCAACTAGCGGCTGGCATTGGTATTGGGTGCGACGTTTTAGACAAAAAGGCTTCCATGCTTAGTTTTGGAAAAGCATCGATACGGCTAGCCGAACTGAGGTTAACAATTTCAATGCCTTGGGCGCGCGCCGCTAAACATAGTTTTTGGTATTCGAGATTAATGTCTTTAAGGCTTCCCGCTAAACCGTGTACGCCCGTTTTGGAGAAAAAATGATGTTCGGTAAAATCCACACCAATAAGCCCAATACGTGTTGCCCCCATATACATGGCTAAACACAGCGCAACGTAGGGAGAGTTACGGGTAAAAGGTAAGCCCGCACTGTTAAAACAGTCGGTGCCGCCGCGTTTTCCCAGTTTAATGGGCACCATGTTCGGGTGCGGAACGTTTAGTTTAAGCTGAGTAAAAATCGCTTTGGCCGCGCTGCTTTCAACGTAGCGAAAACGATCATTTTTGAATTGGTTTTTGGGGTTGAGTACCACTAGATAGTCGGGCGTAAAATGACGGCCAACGTCGTTTACACCAATGGTGATGGTATTTTCGGGTGGGTTAAATGTAGTTAAGGAAGTGCCGCAACCACAGACGACAATTGTGTGGCTTGGGTGGATATTTTTAAAAGATGACAATGGTGTTGTTGTCCGCTTCACGGCTTCTCTCCCATTTATGGACGGGCTCTAATTGGGTGTTTTTTTGTTAGGATTTTTCTCTAGTGGTGTCATCAGTGACGTGAGTAGGTCTTCGGTGGTGGCGCCCTCTTCCAAATCAAATTCCTTCATCATTCCCTCGATCATTTTCTTAACGGCCAGGGGAGGTTCACCACCTTCTTGCTGCAGGGAGTTGATTAGTGAAACGAGACCAACGTCTGCTGCCTGGCTGATAACCTTGTCAATTTTTTTATCAAGTTTTTCGTCGATGGCTTCGTTTTTTGGTGAATTAAAGGCCGCCATAGTGCGGCTTAGTTCGGCCGCCATTTTAGCGTCGTTAAATAGGCCTTTTTCACCCCCTTTTTTTAATAACTTACTGACAATGGGGCTTACGGCAGAAACCAAGTCATTTATCTCGTCGTCTGCTTCCTCACCCTGTGCACCCGCACTTAACGAAGCCTGCAATGGAGAAGCCCTTAATTCACGTTCGAGATGAGGGTCGAACAGGGCGCCTTCGGTATTGGCTCCGTAAAAATCAACCTTTTCCAACATGGCGCCGGTAAAATCTGCACCGCGCACATCGGCATCGCAGAATTTGGCATTTGTAAGTTTGGCCTTGCGAAAGTCGGCTCCGCGCATATTGCAATAGCTGGCGTCGGTATCGCTTAGGTTGGCACCGGCGAAACTGGCGCGGTTAAAATTACTGTCGGTTATTGAGGCATTGTTAAAGTTTGCACTTGCGAAGTTGCAGCCATCGGCCTGACAGTTTTCCAGCACTGCGTGATCAAAATTGGCATGTTTGGCTGAGACTTGTTCGAAGCTGCATAGACGTAGCAATGCGTTTTGTGCATTTATGTAATCGAGTTTTACATCGTTTAAATTACAACTTCGCCACTGGCTATCGGTAAAGTTGGCATGTTTCATAATTGTGCGCTCGATAGTCAGTTTATCGGCCCGCAAATAACTGAAGTCCATGCCATTGTATTCACCGTCGTTGAGGGTGCGATCGCGAACTATGCGTTTTTGTTTTATTAATATTAATAGTGTTGCTATGTCGATGTTCATTTAATTTGGCCTTTTAAACAACTAAATAAAGCACACAATGTTAAGCCTAATTTTACGCAGGCAATTTTGTTGGCATTAATAATTAAGCCTGGTCTTCATAAAGTTTTCCTATGCTTAAGGCCTTGCCACTTTCAACTTGATATTCTAAACATTCTATCAACACGTCCATTACCACCCTGTCGGTGCTGGTGATATGGTAGTTGGATAAATCGCTTACGGATTCGTCAACATATTCGCCCCACGGTGGCATTTTCCCTAAATTTTCTATTTCCCACACCACTCTGTCGGGTTTAATTGAGGAAAGTTCTTTTTTTATGGCACATGCATCCGCCAAAGCCTTTTTTGCATTAGCTGCGTCTAACTTGCCCTGGTAGAGTTCATTCATCAATTCTGGAAACCGAGAACCCCAGCCTTTGGGCTCCAGGTGGAAACTGATGGTAGAAAAAAAACTGTGGAGAAATTCTCCAGAGCCTATTACATTGAAAACGCTTCCTATTTTTAAACCAACTGTCATATTTGTGCTTCTTTTATTGAATAAAAGTAATGTTCGACACGGATAAGGTGCCGCCCGAATTAGATGCAATGGATTGGGCGAGTGAATCCATTTGGGCCTGACTAATATCTTGTCCTCGCACATCAATATAAAGAGATTGCCGGGTACCTGGTGGCAATATGGCTTGCCGGCCTTTAGCTTGAACCGTCACGTCTCTTACCAGTGCACTACGACCAGCAGGGGTTTCGACGCCATAATTTTTCACTTCAACGCTGTGGCGTGGCGGCCCTGGCGAATAGTGATCGGGTCGAGTGCTGCCTGGGGTTCCGTGTGGCACTGGCTTGGGGTCGCCACCTTTAAACGAAACTTGGTCCGTGTACCCGCTACCTAGCCTATTACCCACATTAACTTCAGATTCGGCCCACGTTGGACGCTGACCCTGGGCTAAAGGTTTTTGATACACCGCGCCTGTCGCTGGGTCAATAATCCTACCACGCGGACCATCGTATTCTAATTTGGGCAAGTTGGGCGACTGACCTGGGTTGGGTGCCAGTGCAAACCCTCCCTGAGGCTTAGGCGTCCAGTGGTAACCCTCGGGGGCTTTTATATCGGGAACAAAGCTTCGCGTTTCTGAATCATAACGCACTGGAGGGTTGTTGGCTTCTACTCCTCCTGGGTTGCGTTTGATGGCTATTCCACCACCCTCTATAGCCCAGTGGTAACCCGAGGGGGCATCTGCCATGTCTGCGGCCCGCGCGATACTGGCACCGTCTGTTGCGTCGGCGGGGGCATGAGATATTCCACTGCGCCTCACAACCTCCATACTTTTTTGAAACTGTTCAGCTGCCAGCGCTTTGGCCCTTGGATCAGTCATGCCTTCGATGCGGCTGAGCTCATTTCTGTGGGCCACATTGAGCGGGTCTGCTAGCTCCGAGGCATATTTCATTCGTATATCGCCACATGCGGAGCACACAATTACTCGACCATCTTTTAAAATAGTAATTGAGTGGCCGTCGCCAATGTCAATTCGCGCCACCACCCCCGGTTCTATTTCCGGTGAGTCGTCATGGGCGGCGCGTGTGGGTGCGGGTTCGCTGTCGGCGTCTACTGGACGTTTCGCTGGTGCTTCACCCTCAGCACTGGGCCGACTGGTCGTCGCATCTGCCCCCTCTTCACCGGCAGGACGAGTGGTGTTTGCATCGCCTTCAGCTTCACCGCGAACAGTGGGTGCGGCGGGTTCGCTATCGCTTTGCGACTTAACTGCCGCGGGTAATTCGGCATCGGGCTCCACGGCTCGGGTGGTTGCGGCGGCTGGAGCCTCGGCTGCTGGGGCTTCCGTATCGGGGGCTGATGGCCTCGGTGTAGTGGTGGGGGCTTCCACTTCTGGCGCTGCAGGCCTTGGGGTAGTAGCCGCTTCCACACCAGACGCTGCAGGCCTGGGTGTAGTGGGTGCTTCCACTTCTGGCGCTGCAGGCCTTGGCGTGGTGGGCGCCTCAACTTCGGGCGCTGCCGAGCGCGGTGTTGTTCCACTAGGTGTTTCGCCTCCTCCTCCAGCGCCAGCACGATTACGACTCAAGCCTGCCGCCCACGAACCACCCCCAGCCCCCGCAACCGTTGTAGCAAGCCGTTTGGCATCGAACTCTCCGGTTGCCAAATAATTGATGCCTTCCAAAGCGCCACCAACACCCAGCCCAATAGCCGCGTCGGTGGCGGTGGGGGCCCGTAAGGTAGGCCGAGGCCCAGAGACACCTGTTGGCCGGAACATGCCACCTATCGACGCATCGGCATCTACTTTACCTGCCACACCGCCAGCGCCGCGAGCGGTGGACGCCACCGACATGGCGCCTGCGGTGACAAAACCCTGCCAATTAAATTTCTGGCCGAAGGCATAGTAGCCAATGGCCTGGGTGGCGCCCTCGGCCACCATATCGCCGGCCAAATTAACCCCCACATTTATGGCCGCGCGCGTTAAGGTGCTAGATGTTGTGCGAATGGCGGCATTTACACCCACCTGAGCCAAACCATTGGCACCCGCACCTATGCCACCGCCTATAGCACCACCTACAGCTCCCATAACAATGGCCTGCACCAAGCCTTTGGTTAGATCGTCACCCGCAGCCCAGTTGCTGATCACTTGAATCAATCCCGCCGACACAGCGCCCACCACCGCACCGAGCAGTAATGCCCCGAGAATTGGCCCCAAAGCCGCCGCAGCTGCGCCGGCCGTTAGCGCAGTGACGATGATCGACACGATGATGATAATGATGATCAAGACGATGGCGACCACACCCTTCCATGCTGGCTGCTCTTTGGAGGCGGCCCGCCAAGCTTCACCGGCAATTTTGCCCTCCAGCCCTTCGGCCATATTGATGAGCTCGGCATTGAGCTCACCCAGAGATGTGTTAATAGCGGCGGTTGACTCGGTGTAAATACGCTCGGTGGTCTCGACAAAGCCAGTGGCGACCTGCACCATACCCTCGGTGCCAGTAGTGGCGGCCTCTTGTGCGTTGCTAACATGACCCTCGGTGACCTGCGCCATGGAATCGCTGGCAGAACCTACCAGCGTGCTCATTTCAGAAGCAAAGCCACTCTCAGCGGTTGACGATAAGGTGTTGTTACCAGAGCTGATCTCCCCTAGCGCAGCGGCGGCCGACATGCCCGCTTCGGCCAGCGAATTTTGCGCATCGGTGGCGCCTTCCATCATTTTGTCGAGCAAAGTCCCTACGCCACCGCCTAAGCCCTCTTCGGCATTGGCCAGAATTTCATCCAATTGCTCTGGCTCTGGGGCGCCTCCTTGCAAAAGTTTTTCACGCAGCTCCTCCAGGGTTTGCTCCAAGCTCTCCATGGCCGAGGAAACACCCTGCACAAGGCCAGTGGCCACCTGGTGGGCCATTTGCTCAACGGCCACTTGCTGCACATAGCCCGAGTCGTTCACGGCTTGGCGTTGATCGCGCTCTTGCTTATCTAAACTTTTCTGGGTGGCCTTAAGGGCGTTTTTGACTGCGGTCAGGTTCAAATCGCGCATTTGTTCAAGCCCACTTAGTGAGCCCGCTCGGCCTTGTTCGATGCCCGCCGTGTGGCCTTCAATGGCCGAACTTAACGCTGTCTGCGCTTCCCCTGCACCCGTAATCACTGTACAGCGACGTTGCGTGCGCTGTTCGCGCAATTCGAAGCCCTTTTTCTTCGAAATGTCTATCATGTTTTCTGCCATGCCGCTGGCGGTTTTACACGACGACTCCTGTTGAGCCTTGGCGCGGCGAACGGTGAGACAGCCGTCCCAGGTACCATCATCGCCGTTGTATTCGTAATCGTTGCCACTATCAGAACGACAGTGGTCGAAGGACTCTACCCACTCCTGGCCAGTGGCAATGGCCGCGTTGGCAAACAGAACACCTTTAGCTTCGTGATCTGCGCGGCCAGTGGCGAAGCGAGTATTTACTTCGCTTAGAGCGGTTTGTTCGCGAGCCGTAACGGCGTCTGTATTGGTGGCATAGGCCTCGTTTAACGCTTGAATAGCCGCGTCGGATTCAGTGTTGACCGTGGCGACGCTATTTTCATATTCGCCAATAATGGCGGCACTGGCATTGCCGGCTTCGTCTGCTGCCGCACTTCTCGCGTCATCTACGCGTGCCGAAATAGCGCTTTTCTCGTCGATCATACTCATATCAATTTCAGCTTTCACGCTTTCTGCCTTGCCGCGAAGCTGCATAGGCACCTCGTCGCGCACGTAGGCGACGGCCTCTTCTATTTGCGCTGTGGCATTTTGCATAAAGGCGCGAATTTGATTGAGCGCCGCGGCACGACTGGCCTCCTGCGCTGCATCGCCAGAAGCGGAGTCGCCAAATCTAAGGCCATTGGACAGTTTTGCTGCACGTGTTGGAACGCGACTCACTTCGCCTGTGGCGGCATCAAACTCGGCCATTGATGCATCTCGTGAGGCTTCGCCCTGAGCGAAATTGCCCTTCGAGCTTTCACCTCCGCCCTCACTTTCACCACCGCCACCGCCACCGCCACCGCCACCGCCACCGCCACCATTATTTTCCGCGCTGGAAAGGGTTTCTGTGGCCTCAGCAGACGCCCCTTCAGCTTCCGCGCCCGCGCCGCCACTCTCTTCCGCTGCAGCCGGTCCCTCTTGCTGTACTGTCGCTCGGGCCGCATTTGGAGGCAGTGTTCCCTTCGCCGCGCATTCACATACGTCGTTGGTTTCTTCCCAGGTGCCGTAATCTACGTCTGCCTCTGCATCAACGTCATTTCCAGGAGCATCGTCAGAGGGTTCCTCTGATCCAGGAGGTGGGTTTTTAGTTGAAGCGTTGTAACATCGACCCTTTTGCGAACCCGAAGGCGGCTGCTCGGCCGAGGCTTGCTCGCCACTGCCTTCACTATTTTCCTCGGTTTCATCCTCATTATCGTTATCATCATCTTCGGCCTTGGCGCAGTCTGCGGCTGGGTCGGCTTCCTCTTCTTCAGGCTCTACTGACGCTTCAGAGGCGCCTTCTTCAGTAGCACCCTCTCCTTCAGCGCCGCCCTCACCCCCTGCTGTTCCCTCACCTTCGCCCTCCGCGCCGCCCCCTTCTTCGGCTAATTCGGATTCTTCGTGGTGAGTCGCGCCAGAGGTAATGCTGCGCTGTACGGCCCCGGAAATTCCGTCGCCATTGGCTCCGCCAGCGGAAGTGGGCGCTGGCTTGGCCGGCAATGGCGTCGCGCTTAAAGCAGGCACGGGCGCCACAGCATCCAGTAGCGGTTCTGCCGACTCTCCCG
>JBLHGN010000108.1:0-11005 GCA_047616325.1 Lentisphaeria bacterium | reverse complement strand
GCGTTACCCTTGCCATGAAATTGATCGAGAAGGTTTTCAAATTCATCATCGGTTATGAGCTCACCAGCAGACGCTGGTTTGTGTACAGCAGGCGCTGAGGTGCCTATTGCCGCTGCGCCAGAGCCTGCAGATGTAGTCGGTGCTTTACCGGCACCGTGCAATTGGTCTAATAAATTTTCAAATTCTGTATCGGTTATTTCCTCTTCGGAAGCACCGGTCCTATTTGTAGTTACAGGCGCGGCTGATTGAGGAGGCGCCGAGGGAGAAGGTGCTGAGGTCGCAGTTTCACTCGCTACTGCAGGCGCATTACCTGAGCCGTGCAATTGATCCAAAAGGGCTTCAAACTCATCATCTGTTATATCGTCACTAGCCGCGCTTGCCGCAGGAGCGGACGCACCTATTTGAACAGTTGAATTATCACTAATGACATCGAGAAAGCCTTCAAACTCATCATCGGTAATATCAATATTTACATCGCTAGATGCAGAAATCTCTTCCGTTACCGTAGCTTCACTTACCGAAGCCGCTGCTCTATTATTCTCCTGCATATCGGCGCATGAAACTAAGTGTTCAAGCTGGGCGATAAGATCGGCAGACGCCGCCACAGGTTGTTCGCCATTGGCAATCCCCCTAAATTGCGCTGTAACTGTGTCGAGTGCCTGCAAAACGACATCCATTAACTCAGAGGTCACCGTGCGTTTACCGTTGCGCAAAATATCAAACAGGTTTTCAGTGACGTGACAACAGTCAACCATAGAGTTGAGCTGCAAAAACCCAGCACCGCCTTTTACAGTATGAAAGCCCCTAAATATAGCATTGAGAAGGTCTTTATCATCCGGCCTCTGCTCCAAGTCCACCAATTGCTCGGACAAGAGTTCGATGATCTCACCCGCTTCAACCAGAAAATCTTGAAGAATTTCTTCGTCTTCACCGAATCCCATTCATTTAACCTCTTAAAAACCTAAACTGGAGAGCAGGTCGTCAACATCATCTTGCCCAGAAACAACATCATTGCGTTTATCCGCATGTATTGGAGGGCCCTCTGCTTCTATTTTATTGACAGGCTTCGCCTCTTTTGCTTTTTTGGGGTCTGCGGCCATTCCGGTTACCTCTTCAACCTGGCCTGCAATACGCATAAGATTCACGAGTTCGTTTTCTACATCACTAATCAGGCCGATCACTTTCTTTAGCACTTGCCCAGTTAAATCTTGATAGCCCTGTTCTAAAATAATGTCTTGTAAACTTTGATTTAACTGCTCAGTACCAGACCCCATTTGCTCGAGAAAGTCATCGATGCGCGTATAGAGGCCTTTAAATTCTTCTTTGCTAATTTCGCGGCGGCGCAAACGCTGCCACTCCTCTTTTAAATTGGCCGATTCCTGACCGAGATTCATCGCTATAGGGGCTACAGCTTCTACCTTGTCCATCGTCTTATTGGCAGCCGCCTGGGTAAGTTGAATAACATAATTTAGGCGATCTGAGGCATCGCGAATTTCAGAGTTATCCGGTGGGGTTGCATTAATATCGGCGTCGAGGTGGAAATTAACAATCGCGTTGTGTAAACCTCGCGTAAGCTGACCAACCGATTTAAATATGTGATTATTGCGCGCCTCCACCAAATTATGAATCAGTTCGGAAGCTGCATCGTAGTTATTAGCCTGTAATTTTTCAACTAATTGTGCCGCGCAATCTTGAAGTTGAGCGACAAAGGTTTGGTCGTCTTGCAAAGGAACTTGAGATGTCATGGAAAGGCCGCCTTAGTAATTCGTTATCCACCGACCCGCTCAAATATCTTGTCGATTTTTTCTTTAAGCACCTGCGCCGTAAACGGTTTAACTACGTAGCCACTTACGCCCGCCTGTGCTGCTTCGATGATCTGATCGCGCTTTGCCTCTGCGGTCACCATCAACACCGGCAACGGCGCAAGTTTGGCGTCGGCACGCACCTCTTTCAACAAGTCTATTCCAGACATGCCGGGCATATTCCAGTCCGTCACCAAAAAGTCAAAATCTCCACTTTTCAATATCGGCAAGGCCGTAGAACCATCATCGGCTTCATGGGTGTTGGTGAAACCTAGGTCTCTCAACAGATTTTTAATGATACGACGCATGGTCGAAAAATCATCAACGATCAAGATTTTCATGTTTTTGTCCAATGCAACCTCCAATTTTTCGCTGCGCGGGTTTGTTTGAAATACGGCCAAGGTTCAGCCTTAAATTTTCTGTATTTGTTATTTATCGAGACATCTCAAAACAGACAAACTGTTTAGCGCAAACCTCAAAATACCCCGCTGTAACACTCGCGCCTAACTGCTTCGGGTCGACTCTACATCAAACACGCAAGCCGATTAAGCAGTGAGGCATCTCGACACAGCTATTTGATGCAGCTCTAGTTACTTAGTCTAGTCGCTAGTTGTCAGTCATCCAGTTTTTAAGTGTTGAAATAACCTTTTCGACTTAAGAAAAATGGGTTTTCCTTTCTCGACTAGCTTTTAACAGGAATTTGGGGTAATTCGGTCGTACCGAAAGCAGCGTGTAAGCGATTAGCAAATAACACATTATTCAGACCAATCAGAGAGACGCGTCCTTAATCTGGCTGCCGCTTGACTGTGTATCTGACTAACCCTCGACTCGGAAACCTCAAGCACCAAGCCTATTTCTTTTAAGTTCATCTCTTGCTCGTAGTAAAGCGATAGCACTAATCTTTCACGCTCTGGGAGGGTGTTTATCGCCTGCGCCAAAGCGCTGTGAAGATGTGCTCGGTGCACTTTTTCAAAAGGCCTGCCAAAGGTTTCGTTTTCAAGCTCGTGGTTTACACGACTTTCGTCATCCTCGAATGTTTCTTCATAGCTAAACAAACGGGTTGATGCGGAGTCTTTTACGATTAGATAGTACTCGCCGAGACTTATACCCATTTGCGCGGCAATTTCAAAATCTTTGGCATCGCGGCCGGCCTGCGACTCTATGACGCCTATAGCCTCTGCCACCCTTCGGCTATTTCTGTGCACTGACCGTGGCGCCCAGTCTCCGCGACGCATTTCATCTATAATAGCGCCGCGTATTCTTATGCCGGCGTAGGTTTCAAAGCTTGCGCCTTTATCACCATCATATTTTTGAGCCGCTTCCAAAAGTCCAATCATTCCAGCTTGAATCAGATCATCCACTTGAACAAACGAAGGCATCCTCGCCATCATGTGGTGTGCTATACGCTTCACCAAAAACGCATAGTCTTCCACGGTGATGTCCAGACCACTGCTCTTTGATTTTTCGTACACCATCAGATTCTCTGCCGCAGACCTATGCATCAGTTTACGTTCACATCCCGCTCACTTTAGATGTTTGCAATAAACGTTCTAAGAAAAATTCAAGATGCCCTCTTGGAGACGACTGTACCGGCCACTCATCAATTTTTTGAGCAATAACTTTTATAGCGCTAGACGCTTTGCAGCGCGGTGCAAATTCCAGCAACGATTTGCGCTTTTGTACAGCTTTGCGCACATTTTCGTCGAAGGGAACATGGCCGATGTATTGCAGCGAGGCATCCAAAAAACGTTCACATACGCCATTGAGCTTATTGAACAAATTTATGCCTTCTTGGGTGGTTCGCGTCATATTAGCAATCACGCGGAAGCGAAATACCCCGTATTCCACATTCAACAGCTTCATCAAAGCATAAGCATCTGTAATAGATGAGGGCTCGTCGCACACCACTACGATCACTTCCTGAGCTGCGCGCACAAAACTGACCACGGTTTCAGAAATACCCGCCGCCGTGTCAATCACCAATACGTCCATCTGGTCGCCTAAGTCGCTAAACGCGTACACAATACCCGCATGTTCTTGTGGCGATAGCCCAGCCATTTGTTGAATACCCGAAGATGCTGGCACTATTTTTATTCCGGAGGGGCCATTGAGCAAAATATCTCTGAGGCTTTTGCTGCCATCGAGCACGTCGGCAAGGGTATATTTGGCCTGTAAGCCGAGCAACACATCGACATTCGCCAAGCCCAAGTCGGCGTCCATCAGCACAACCCTGCGCCGCATTTCCGACAGGGCAATACTCAAGTTTACCGACAAATTTGTTTTGCCTACGCCCCCTTTACCACCAGTTACAGCGATAACTTTTATTGGGTGATGTGATGCCATTACTTCTGCTTCTCGGTTATTCAATGTGCATGCTATTCACTAACTGTAGCAAACCTTGGGGAATTTGGTACGCCACTTCCACTCCCTGTCGTTTTTCGGGCTTGGTATTTTACCAAGTATAGGCGTTAAAACGCATTTGCATGATCGTATGCGTTCGTCTGGCTTTTTATTGCCGCCACAGCCTTTGCCACAAGGCCGTGGCCACTTGCCCGTGCAATGTCTTTGGGTATTTCTTGCCCTTCGCTTATATAGGCTACCGGCAGCTGTTGTTGCACAATTACACTGAGGGCTTCACCCAAAGTGGCGGACTCGTCGAGCTTGGTCAACACGCAGGAGTGTAAGTCTTTGGTGCCAGAATGCGCATGAATGGAGGCCTTCATGGTGGGAAGCTGACTATTACAAGAGAGCACCAGTACCCGCTTAATCATTGGACTGGCATCTAACTGGGCGAGCTGGGCTTTAAGCAGAGGATCGCCGTGACGAAAACCTGCCGTATCTATCAAAATCAAGGGAAATTGGCGCAAACTGGACAACACCGTGAGCAAGCTATTGTCGCCGTCCACTACCTTAACGGGCACATTGAGTATTTTTCCCATGGAGCGCAGCTGGTCGTAGGCGCCTACCCGGTATGTATCCGTGGTTACTAGGGCGACCTGACCAGAGCCGTGTTTAAGTACATATTGTGCAGCCAGCTTGGCGATAGTGGTGGTTTTACCGACTCCAGTCTGACCGACAAAGGCGTATACGCCAGGGCCGTCTAGAATGGACTCGCGAGATACGGGAATGCGATGAGCCAATTGCGCCATACAATCCCGCCAAGCAACACTTGCGCGGGCCTGGGGGCCGATATTTGCTGCCAGTTCTTGCACCAAGGTGTCCGACAAACCCAGACGTTTAAGATGCTCGTTAACCACCGAGGGTTGCACTTGCATGTTAATTTGATGAGGGGTGCTATTTGCTCCAAATTGATGCGATTTCTCGGTCATATGCCACAGCTGTTGCTCGAGTAACATTCTCATATCGGCCAATTCACCCTGTAGGTCATTTAAGCGCGCATTGTCATTGCCGCGATCAGAGGGCGGCACATAAGCCGACGCCAGGTCTTGACTGAACTGAGATTCGATGGGTCGATTTACAGAATCGCTGCGTTCTTTATTTTGGTAGCCGGCCTCAGCATAACCCTTATTACCACGGGCGTGCTCGTTATTGCGCGCCTCATTGGAATATTGCGGCTCCTCACCTTCCGACTGGGCTTTGGCAAAGCGCTTGGCTGCAAACATTCTTTCTCTGGCCAGCTCTATTTCATGCGCCAGCTGCTCACCCGATTTGCGCTGAGTGCCGCCGATGCCATTTTTTTCTACGCGCCCGCCATAGGAAGCCGCTGCTTTTTCAACCCCGGCCTGGGAACGCCAGGCAGAATCGCTAGACATTGCACGATCTTGCTCGGCGTCAAAATTACGTCCAAATTCTCGCCGCACATCAATGCCACGGGTGGGAAGGTCCGGCTCCAAAGAGGTCACAATTTCCACGCCCTTAGCCACACGCTTACTGGAAAGTATAACCGCTTCCGGGCCAAGCTCTTGCTGCACAAGTTCCAGCGCCTTACTCATGGTGGGCGCAACAAATCGCTTTACCAACTGGTGAGGATGTTCATTCATAATTTACTTCTCCAGGGTGTTACCCTTTGAACTTTAGCCTTTAACCAAGTCAGCGCCAACGCTGGCTTCAATGGTAATTTGCTTATTGTCTGGAATTTCGTTGTAGGCCAAAACCTTCATATCCGGAATATTAAATTTAACGAACTGATGCAACATATGCCTTAGCGGTGCGGCCACCAAAAGAATAATGGCTTTACCCATGGCCTCTTGCTGTTTAGCTGTATGCACTAAGGCGTTGTTCATTTTTTCTGCCAACTTGGGTTCTATAAAGGCACTGTCGTCGGCGCCAGATTTTTGTGCTTGTTGAACCGACTGAAGCAACAACTGTTCCAACCCTGGGTCCAAGGTAATTACGGGAATATTAGACTCCTGCCCGATAATGCTCTGCACAATTTGACGCGCCAGTGCATGGCGAGCAATTGCCGTTAATGAGGCCGTATCTGAATTCTTTGAGCCGTGGGCAGCGAGCGATTCAGCAATAGTGCGCATATCCCTTATGGGTACTTGCTCGCGCAGCAGTGCCTGCAGTGTTTTTAACAACTGATTAATGGAAATGGTATTGGGGATAAGTTCTTCGACTAATTTAGGCGATTTTTCGGTTAAGAGATCTAACCATTTTTGAATGTCTTCATGACCGATTAACTCGTGGGTGTGGTTTTGTATGATCTGATTCAAATGAGTAGCCACCACCGTACTTGGGTCTACCACGGTATATCCGAGGGTTTGCGCTTGATCCTTTTTCGCGTCTTCAATCCATATGGCCTCTAAACCAAACGCGGGGTCTACCGTTTTCACACCTTCTAGCTTGCCAAACACTTGGCCTGGGTTAATGGCCATAAACTTATCGGGGAACACCTCGCCCTCACCTACGGTTACCCCCATTAGGGTTATTCGATAGGCGCTGGGCAACAAATCTAAGTTGTCGCGAATGTGTACTGCCGGTATCAAAAACCCCAGATCTTGAGAAAGCTTTTTGCGCACACCCTTAATGCGCCCCAACAATTCGCCGTTTTGCGACTTATCCACCAAGGGAATTAAACGATAGCCCACTTCCAAGCCAATAATATCCACTGGTTGAACATCGCTCCAACTTACCTCACTTGTTTCGGCCTTAGCTCCAGGCGCAGATTTGTGGTCGAGCATCTGCGGTGAAGAAGGTGCCGTGGGAATGTTTTTAATCCCATTGCTACCCGTACCCGCTGGGCGCGCATTAAACCCACCCTCGTCCACCACCTCTGCTAGCTGGCGCCGATAATTAATGAAATAGGCCAAAAAACCACATATAAAGGCAAGGCTCAGAAAAGACACATGGGGCATACCGGGAACCACACCCATCAATAGCAAAATACAGGCGGCTACGGCAAGCGCCTTGGGAGACTCAAACATTTGCGATATAACCTGACGATTCATATCTTCAGAGCTATTAACCCGAGTTACCATAATGGCCGCGGCCACCGAGAGTAAAAGAGAAGGGATTTGCGCCACTAAACCGTCACCAATGGTAAGCAACACATATTTTTCGGTGGCGTCGGCTATCTCAAGCTGATGTTGCACCATGCCCACGCCCAAACCACCAACAATATTGATAATAAGAATTAAAATGCCGGCCACCGAGTCACCGCGCACAAACTTACTGGCACCGTCCATCGCCCCGTAAAAATCCGCCTCAGAGGATACATCAGCCCTTCTGGTTCTGGCTTCGTCTTGATCGATCACGCCCGCGTTTAAATCGGCATCAATGGCCATTTGCTTGCCAGGCATAGCATCCAAAGTAAAGCGTGCGCTAACCTCAGAAATGCGCCCCGCACCCTTGGTAACCACCACGAAATTGATGATGATAAGAATAATAAACACCACCAAACCAACGGCATAGTTACCGCCAATCACCACCTCGCCAAAGGCCTGAATCACTTTACCTGCGGCATCACCGCCCTTGTGGCCCTCTAGCAACACCACGCGCGTAGAGGCTACATTAAGCGCCAGTCGTAGCAGCGTAGCGATGAGAAGAATGGTAGGAAATACAGCAAAATCTAGCGGCCTCAACGAATAGACGGCAACCAACAAAACCACGATGGAAAGGGCAATATTAAAGGAGAAAAAAGCGTCCAACATAAAGGCTGGCAGCGGCAAAATCATCATGCCTAACAGTGCCAACAATAGAATTGGCACACTTAAATTTCCGCGCCCCACACTCTGAACACTCTCTAAGGCCGAAGCCCCGGTTATCGTTCCGGGAAGTGTTTTTAGGTGTTCAAAAAACGGTCCTGCCATAAGGCCCTCTACAAAGACAATTTATTGGCGAATACGCGCCACTTCGGATGTCATCGCAAAAAGCATACCTACCCTGTGATTTATTTTTCCCTCTTCCCTCTTGCGCCCTAGCCCATATAGCAAGCAAAAAAGTCAACGAACCGAACGTGGGACAATGTGACGCCTGGCTTTTGCCTAGATCCACTCTCATGGACTTAGTAGCCACAACGATAAACAGGCCGCCACAAGAGCCAGATTGCGCCACATAGATGACGAAAGCGACCCAGCAACTTTCAATACTCATGATGCAAGAGCACTTGCCATTAAAAATAATGGGAAAATGCGTTAATGTGCGGCAATATTCTTTCAATAAAGATAAAATAAGTCCATTCGAGCAAGCCAGACATCGGCAATACTTAAACATCTAAATAACATTGCCAAATCAACACTACAAAAACCTATGCAAGCGCGCTAAAACAGCACGAGAATCAATAGTGCAGTCAACACCTGCTGTGAAAGAGACATGAAACATGGAAAAACCTGAATTTAGCCTTTTCTGCCACCCCACCACCACGGTATTTATAGACGACAATAAAGATTTTTTAACATCGCTTACGCTCCAGTCTGAACCCGGTTCGTTTAAAACTTTTGACGACCCGCACGAGGGGCTGGCGTACATTGAAGCGCAATCGAAACTAAGTGAAAATTTCGCCAAAGGCGCTATATTCTCCGCCAATATCGATGTACCGCACAAACTTTCACTGCCTCAACACCAAGTGTGCGAACGGCTCAACAACCTAAATCGCTTCTCAAAACCCTGTGTGGTGGTGGTGGACTTTAGCATGCCCCATTTGAATGGGCTGGAACTTTGCTCGCAGCTAAGTCATGCCCATACTAAAAAGATACTACTCACCGGTGTCGCCAACGAAAAACAAGCCATAAACGCACTCAACTCAGACCTTATCGACTTTTATATTGATAAAAGTGAAGACGATCTGGCAACGCGCTTAAATACAATCATTAGCACGTTAACCAGTCGATATTTTATGGACACGCTGCCGCTCACTAACAGAGAGGCACAATTGCAAATGCCCTTCTTGTTTGACCCCGAGTTCGCCGACTTTTTTGAGCAGAAATGTGAAGACTTTAACGTCGTTGAGTATTATTATGTGACAAACCCCAACGGTTTCCTGCTTATAGACCGCAATGGAGTGATGAGCCGGCTAATAATTTACACCCGCGCCGAACTTGATGCGGTATTAGCTGAAATGGTGGAAGGAACGCTGAAGTCGTCTATGTCACAAGACTGTATCAATACGCTTAAAGGCGGAAATCACATTCCATTCTTCCAAAACCAGGAGGGCTGCTTTGAGGCGCAACATATTAAAAACTGGCGCGAACACACCTACCCAATAATTTCTGTGCAAGGAAAGCAAGAATACTGCTGCGCCATCATAGAAAAAAAGTACCAGTGTCTCACCAGCTACGCCGAGTATTTAAATATGCCCTCTAACCGACTGCATTAGACCGACTGTGTTAGCCCGACTATGTTAGCCCGGCTATGTTAGACGATTGTGTTAGAACGACTACGTTAGCCAGACCATGTTAGCCCGACTCTAAATAGAAAAATTACGAAGCGATTACTATGGCCAATAAACCTCTAGAGTCCGAAAGCAAAGCACATTCCGTTGCGGAAATTTTTGCACACAACATCTCTACGCCCCTTTCTATCGCCCTTATGAACGCCAAACTCTTAGACGATCACATTGCGACTATTGCCAAACTGCTCGCTGAGCACGATACAAGCATACCTCCGCGATTCAAAATCGCCTTAGAAAAAGCCCCAGAATTGATACGCAACAACTTACACACCATTCAACATGCGCTGCAACAATATAAGCACGATTTAAACGCCGTCCCACCGTATCGACAAAGCGAGCAAACAAAAGCTAGCCAACTATTGACCGACAAACATACCACTATTGGCGATGGCACATCTTCTGAAGCCACCCACATAGAGCATCACTTACCAGCAAAAGCTCTGCGCATACTTTTGGTCGACGACGAAGACATACACCACGACATAGGTACTGCCGTATTGGGAGAGCAACATATTTTACAACACGAAAAATCTGGCCCTGGGGCTATAAATTGCTGTAGCGCCAATTATTTCGATGTGATTTTAATGGATATGCAAATGCCAAAACTCACAGGCCAAAAAACCACTCAACGGCTTAGACAGAGCATACCGAAGTCCACCTTAATTTTGGGCTTAACCAACATGCCCATAGAATCTAAAAAAGACGAACTACGTGAATCTGGCTTCAACGGTTTTTTAGAAAAGCCATTAAAACTAGAAGAGTTTACCCGTCTTCTTTCGACACTAAACACAATGTAATTACATTCATCTAAGTTTTACCGAAAAATAAGAGTCATTCAAAATGACCACACATACAGCTGTAAAAGTGTAATACGACTAAACCATAATAAAAAATATAACAATATATTGACCATTAGAGAGTTAAACATGAGAGAAGTACTCAAGACGAGAAAGCCGCCAAAAGCCCAAAAGAAACTTGGTTCTTACGCCCCTAAGCTCACATTCGCGTGGCTGCTTTTTTCTTATTCATTAATATGTATGGCTTCCGATACGGAAAACACGCTTAAAGAAACAGACACAGAAGAAGTAATAGTAACTTCACAAATGAGAGAGGAAACACTCGTATCTGTTCCTATTTCTATCGCGGTGATAGACGAAGCACTTATTAAAAACGCCGCCGCAATTAACCTGAGTGATCTAGAATTCGCCAGCCCATCGATAAACTTCGGACGCGGCGGCCGCAATACGCGCGGCGAAATTGCCATAAGAGGCATTGGCGACTTTTCCCGCAATATAGGTAACGATGCTCGAGTGGTTGTATATGTAGACGGCGTTCCCATGGTGCGCTCATC
>JBLHGN010000107.1:0-11008 GCA_047616325.1 Lentisphaeria bacterium | reverse complement strand
CCCACCAACACCACCAGAATGCCCCAGAACTCCACGTGGGCAAGAATTTCGCGTGAGCAATGCCCACCCTACTTTCTCCATATTAGCTTGCGGACGGTATTCGAATGCCAAGCAGCAGGAACAATCACAAACACAGTAATAGCGCTAAAAACCCAGAGATAACTTTGGTCTAAGGCTGCAAGGTTAACGATGTCGGCAGCGTGTTCGTTATTAATATGCCGAGCAAAAGAAAACAGCCATTATTGAGTATGAGTCTTAGGACCAGCAGCAGCCCAAGAACTGAATAGGTGCGGCATCCATTTTTTGGAGTGACTATTTTTAGAAGGGCTTATTTTTAGGAGTAATGTTCCCTCTTGTTTGTTTTTCTTGTTTGTTTCTTTACAAGGATCTATGCTGGCCCGTCCCTGTTTTAAAATCACTCAAACACCTCAGTAGCTGGCTAGTTTGGTAAATACACAATTATCGTTTTTTAGGTAAACAATGGGCATTGCCAAAACCCCTTCCAAACTGACTCTACCAGAGCTTCACCCCGGTATTGGTACGGTTTTGGAATATATGGTTAAGCAGTTTTCCGCCATCAGCCCCGAGAGTTGGCGCCAGCGTATGATAGACGGTAAGGTTCATTGGCATGACGGTAGATTAATTTACATCGATACCCCCTACCAAGCCAAACAACGTGTTTATTATTACCGGGAGGTCGATAACGAGGTTGAGATTCCTTTTAAAGAGACCATTGTCTTTCAGGATGCGCATATTCTAGTCGCCCAAAAACCACATTTTTTGCCGGTTACCCCAGGCGGTCAATATGTGGATCAATGCCTGCAAGCTCGACTACGTGAAACAACTGGCCTTACAAATTTGCAGGCGCTGCACAGGCTAGATCGAGTAACCGCAGGTTTGGTAATATTCTCAATTAACCCCGAAACCCGTGCACTTTACCATCACTTATTTGAGCATCGTAAAATACATAAAACGTATCATGCGATAGTGCGTATCAATGAGAATCAGAACGTAGAGGGAAAATCATGGGAGCTAAAAAATCGCATCGAAAAAAAAGCTCTCGGTTTTCTTATGCAGATCACCGCAGGCCCAAGCAATAGTCATTCAAAGATTCGCTGCCTGCAACAGAAAGGCGATAAGGCCCTTTTTGAGTTGAACCCGATTACTGGTAAAACCCATCAACTGCGCCTTCATATGCGAGCATTGGGCTGGCCAATACTCAACGATAAATATTATCCGAAATTACAACCTGAAACGGCAGATGACTATACTAAGCCGCTACAACTGTTGGCCAAGTCATTAACCTTTATAGATCCAGTAACACAGCAGTCAAGAGTTTTTAATAGCGATAGAGGGTTAACTTTAGAGTGATTTTTTAATATAAGTGCTCTAACTTCGCGCTGTAGTGGCAGACAAAATCTGACCACCGAGTTAGAAATGATATGATCATCAGCCCATTAACAAAGCTTGAAACACAACGGTTTCAGGAGTACCGGTTTCTCATCTTCTTGGCTGTTCTATTTCGAAGAAAAAGCCGCCAACGTTTCTTTATCAAGCGTTCTAATCGGTCGACCAAAATTTTCAGCGCCCTCATGAAAATTCTTAATGAAGTCTGAACCTTCAGCTACCCTCGCAGCCACAAAAGATTCAGCTTGCGACCAGTTTTCGATAGTCGGGTTCGATGCATCGAACTGCGTACCGTGCCCATTGGGTGCAGTTACCAGAGTGCCGGCGGAGTACGCGTCGTGCGGTTCTGTGGGTTTAGTTGTTCGCGGGGCAGCTTAAACCAGGCGAGTTCTCGATGCGGGCTAAACAAGTCAATCGCGGTAGTTACGCCAAAGCGCAATGCGTCCTGCTGCGCCGCGCCAAAGGTGTGTACGTGACTGTCAATGAGGCCGGGTAACAGCGTTTTGCCGCGTCCATCGATTACAGTCAGACCATCAGGGATGTACAAATTTACGCCAAGATCACTGATCAGTCCTTCTGTGACAACCACTGTCTGTGCGGGCAACAATGTTTCTGCGTCAAAAACCTGTGCGCCAGTTACCGCATAGCTATTAGTCATGAGTTCTTTGGATATTTTTGTACTTGTTGTGGTGCTAGCTGTGGCGCTAGTTTTAGCCCCGGGTTACGGTTGACCAATAAAAAACCAGCCCATACATAGGGCCAAAGCGATCAATGCCGTTGTGAGAACCACGTTGTAGGTGCTGAAACCACGTTCGGTTCTAATTTTGTACATTATTAAATCTTCCTTAACGGTCATTGACGGGCGCCCAGTTTGACTGCAACTAACCCCAGCCCCGTTAGCACAATACATGAGAACACGATGCAGACACCTATTTTGGCGCTGACGTAGGCACTCATCGGTAACGGCAAAACGCGCTATATTTGCAACAGACCTTGTTGACGGTCGACCGCAACGCCTACGCCAAAGCCGAATAAACCCAAACCAATTACACCGAAAGCTCCGTAGGTAGGCAGCAAGTACTCAGTATTATTGCCGCCTCCGAACATAACGCCAAGGAACAGGTAGAACATAATCGGAAACACTAGGCTGGGAATAGCAAACATTGGAGTATGCAGTACGCTGAGGCACTCGCTGCGTAGCTCATCAAAATAGGCGCGTGGATTGTGAACGCTTTGGGTGATGCTCATGCGGTGGCTCCTGACTGCGTGTCATTAGTTTCAGCTTTTCGAGTCAAAGCCAGAAAGGCGTCTTCCAGACCCGCGCGGTTAACATTCAAATTACTAAGACTTGGGTCTTCGGCCAGCAAGTCTTCGGGTTGGAGGGTCCAAAGCGTGGTGGTATTTTGAATGACGTTTACTTCTGTTTTCTTTACTAGAGGGTGGCGACTCAGCACTTGGTGACTAAGAATGCTGCCAAAGTTTACGGTGCATAAGCTAACTTTTTCTTTATTTACTGAGGACTACCTTGCGATATAAGTTGGCCTTCATTTAGCACCACGGTTTCGTCGGCGAGGGTATCGGCTTCCTGCAGATAATGGGTGGTAAGAATTACCGCAGAACCGCACTCAGCATAGGCACGGATATTCGCCCACAATGTCTTTCGAGCTTCAATGTCGAGGCCGGTCGTTGGCTCGTCGAGGAACAATATTTTCGGTTTACCGGCCAGCGCAATAGCAAATTGTACTCTGCGCTTCTCACCACCCGACAGTTTTGCGTAACGGGTGTGAGTCTTTTCCTGTAAGCCAGCGAGCTTCAGCAGCTCGTTCAGTTTTTACGGTTTAAGTCAAACTCCAAACGTTTTGTATAAAGCTCGGGGAGCTCGGTTCATTGCAGCGCAAAATTTAGTAGTTTTTTTGAATCGAGGCTATCCCTTTTTCTGGCCTCTTGCTCAGCTCTGCTTGGAACTTCGAACAAAAGTCATGCTACCCTTGAACAAAGAAAGCGGGGCGCTACCGGTCTATTGTATCGTCTCAATAGACTTTAATGCTTCGATACTGGTGAACTTCTGGAGTTTCATACATGACCTTGTTATTGCTATATCTTGCACTTGCCATCGGTGTGTCGTTTATTTGCTCTGTGCTCGAGGCTGTATTGCTTTCGGTTACGCCGACTTATGTAGAAACCATACTGAGTGAAAAGCCTGCTAAGGCAAAACATCTATCCACTGTTAAGACCCGGCTTGATGATTCGCTTGCCAGTATATTGATCTTAAATACATTTGCGCACACGATGGGCGCCGCAGGGGTGGGTTCACAAGCCTTGCAGGTATTTGGGCCGCAATGGGAAACGGTAACCGCCATTCTGCTTACTCTGATCATTCTGTATTTTTCCGAAATTATTCCTAAAACTCTGGGTGCAAAATTCTGGCGCGAATTGTCTTTACCTGCAGCAGCGGTAATTATCTGGCTAACTCGGGCGGTCTTTCCTTTAGTGTGGATTTCTACATGCCTTACGCGCTTGCTTGGCAACACAAATCACAATGAAATTACACGAGAAGAGATTATCGCGCTTGCATCGCTTGGCCATAAGGGCGGTGTGCTTGGTAGCCAGGAAAACGACTATCTTACCAATGTATTAAATTTGCGCGATGTTGTTACTGAGCAGATTTTAACACCGCGCACAGTGGTACATATGCTGCCTGCTAATTCGAGTGTGACGGAGGCCCTAAACAACACACTTACGCGCCAGTTTACCCGCATTCCTGTGTACGATGAGGATCAGGATCATATTGTCGGCAAAGTGATTCGTGCAGATCTTTTTCAGGCCGAGCGAGATGGATTAGGTGAGCATGCGATCGAGGAGTTTGCAAGACCAGTGAAATGCGTACTGGAGAAAATGCCCGTTCGACAGCTCTTGGATTTATTCATTCGCCAGAAAGCGCACATGCTTATCGTTGTAGACGAGTTTGGCCAAACTGTCGGCGTGGTAACGCTCGAAGATGCCATTGAGACACTGCTTGGGCGAGAAATTGTTGACGAAAGTGATACAGTTGAAGATATGCAAGAGCTGGCACGAGAGCAGTATCGCGAGCGATTACGTAAAACTCAAGAAGGTCGTAGTGAGGGCAGTAAATAGGCACAGGAATTATAAAGTCTTTGATTGATCATGTTTTATTTTGGTTTTTTAATTCAACCTGGAAGTGAATGAGCGCCCAGCTAAGGCGGATAGCCACTTTAGAAAGCCCATAAATAATTTTCCTTGGCGAATATTTAGCCACAACTTGTGTGTTAACTTGACTAAGGAGGAATTAAAATTCGTCATAGGCCACGCCTTGCGGTGAATAAAATACGTTTTGCTTTCTATTTTTTGTGTAAGGCAGCAGTACCGATTTTACACACAAGACATTCCCTAAATAATGCATGGCAGGTACCCACTAAATCTTGGAATATTCTATCTTTCCATCTATTAAATATCTTGGGCGAATGTGCAAATGCTGGCGGCGATCGTCAGCCCTATATTGGTATTTTGTAAAAGTTCATATTGGCCGTAGATGACGCTACTCGCTGGTGTGTTTGCTCAACGCTAATTGTGTTTCTTTCATGCCGATTTTTTGACCTTGCTTCGTGTGTCGAAAAATAATAGGGCTTACATTCTCCTCAGTGAGTTTATTGCGCGGGTCTACGACAAAATCCCATATTATGCGACAGGGTTCTGTCTTCTGCGAAAGACATGTAGTAGGATGGCGCAAAAAACATCTTTAATCTCTTAGGGAAGAAACACTAAATGACTTTCAACGAAAACCCGACCAAAAATATACTTAACAAAAACAATGGTTTGGCGGCTTATGTCGCAGAGTGGTTGATCTCGCGAGTGGAAAAAAGGGTAGGGGTAGCCGTATCGAGAGATGAGCGATGCGCGATGCGCGCTAATCGCGATGCTGGGTCAGGCCAATATTGCTCACGTGGTGGGGGAGTTTACCCATGACGAAAACGATATTGACCTAACGACACTGGTTTTGTTAGAAGCAAAAATTATTCTATCAACGGTAATTGACGAGGAATTAGTCTATTGGGCTCACGAAGTATCTCTGGATGCTGTGGCATGTGACAAAATGGACGTTGGGCGCAATCGATTTAACGCTACACTTCCGGAGTTGTTAACAAAAAAAAAAGGATTCTGGGCCTCTGAGATTAAGCTTTATAGAACTGACCCTGTTGCTCTAAATGTGAGTAACGAAAATATAAAAAGTTCGGTGATCTTGACGACGATAAGTCGACGCTTTGATTCATTACTAAGACGAATGGATGAATTCGCTTTGGCATATGATGACGCTAAAAATATGGAGTTGATTATCGTTGTCGCAGACCCAGATGCGTTTAAAGTGTATGAGGAAGAATTATTCGAAAAGCTGAGCACTGCTGCGTATCAAGTTAAGGTGGTCTCGTCGAAAAAGAACAATATCTCGGTCAATCGAAATATTGGCGCATCGTTGGCTGCGGGTGAATATTGTTTGTTTTGGGATGACGATGTTCAGCTTGTTGGTCCTGTCCTTCAGCGAATGATCGCGGCCTTAGACGATAGCCCCGAGGCGGGCACTGTGCAAATTACTTCTTATGATCATAACTCCTGCCTTTTTAAGCCGTATCCAACGCAATTGAAGTATCCATACAAAGAGGATGTTTTTCTGACAAATTATATAGTGGGAATGCTTATAGGCATGAGAACTTCCATAATTGAAGTGCTACCATTTCCTAATTTCATTAATAATTTTGCGGAAGATCTATTTCAGGGACTTGAGGTTCATGGTTTAGGGTTTTTACATTTGTATATTGTTGCAGATGATGTTTACACCATTCATGAAGATAATGAATATCGGCTGACAAGAAATTCGGATACGGAGTTTAACACCTTAATATTTGAAGTTGTTGCCTATTATTTTGAAATATTTACAAGGGAGGAGGTGCTATACACTGGTGGTCGGTTCAGGATTAAACGCTATGTCGAAAGTAAAGAGCTTTTGAAATCCAGTGTATTTTTTGACGTATTAGAACGAGCGCTTGCGTGTATTTCGGGAGATGATCAACCCTTGTGTGAATTGATTGGTGAAAATTACAGTCCGGTACTTTTCGACGGTGAAGAGGCGTATGCAGAAAAAATATTTAGCTATTTAACGCGGGTTAAAAGCGATATTGTAAGGTATAAAAAAGAATATATCGGTAAAAAACTGACGTCTGTTAATCCCTATTTGGGCTGTTTTAGAAAGCCGCAGTTGACTTTCTCTGCGATATCAAATCCAGAAATCACACGAGAGTCACTCGCTTAAATACAGGGTAAGCGCTGTTTAGTAAATTATTAGAATTGGAGCCAATGTGTCCCACGAACAAAAGATAGAAGAACTTCTCGCCAGTATGACTCTTAGGGAAAAGTTGGGTCAGTGTGTGATGATAGAGCCGTGTTTTTGCCTGGAAGAACGCATAAGTGAGGAATATGGCGAAGACTATACCGACGTTCTGGACCCTAAATATCTGGCAAAATTATTGGTCGAATATAATATTGGCTCCTTTCTTTTCGGCGGGGTATCTCGAGTGGGTGATGGCTCGCCCAGTGCTTGGGCCGACTATATAGCGAAAGTTAACGAATATGTCGATCAATTTACTGTTCGTAAAATACCGGTGCTATTTGGCATCGATGCGGTACACGGCGTTAGTTTTATGAAAGGTTCGGCAATTTTCAGTCATAACCTGGGGGTTGCCGCCACGTGGAACCCCACACTCGCCGAGCAATATGGCCAATGGGTTGGGACTGAATTATCGCCCATTGGGTTTAATTGTAATTTTGCACCAGCGGTCGATGTCGCCCGTGATACACGATGGGGTAGGGTCTATGAATCTTTAGGCGAGGATCCCTTTCTGGCCGGGTCAATTAGCGCGGCCTTGGTTAAAGGGATTCAAGGCAATGGTGATCTCGCCGCCTGTGCGAAGCATTTTATCGGCTATGGTGAGTCGAGAAATGGCATGGACAGAACACCGGCCGATTTGTCTGATCGCAGTATCCTGGAGATGCATGCGCCTCCCTTTGAGGCGGCAATAGAAAGCGACGTGCTTACAATAATGGTGAGCGGGGGTGATGTGAATGGCGTTCCTGTGCCAGCCTCAAAGCGCATACTCGATGATTTTCTGCGTAAGCGGCTTAGTTTTAAAGGGGTGACGATTTCCGACTGGGGCGATGTAGAAAGACTTCATAGTCGGCATAAAGTGGCGATCGATATGAAGGCGGCAATTGTGAAATCGTTTAATGCCGGGCTCGACATAAATATGGCCGTTGCCAATATTGCGGCTGTAGATCTCATGATGGAGGCAGTCGAGGAAGGCAGCATTGCGATGGCGCGAGTGGATCAGGCGGTAAAAAATATACTCTTACTCAAGTGTAAATTGGGCTTGTTTTCCCGGTCGCCACTCGATGTGACGAAAGCCGGTAAATTGGTGGGCAGCGAGCAAAGTAAAGCGCTGGCAAAACAATTGGCATTGGAATCAATTACGCTGTTAAAAAATCAAAATAAACTGTTACCGCTGTCAAAAAAACTAAAGTCTATTTTAGTTACTGGCGCCTCGGCCGCGAGTAAGCGGCATCTTTGCGGTGGCTGGACCTTGGGGTGGGCGGGTGCCGAGGAGGGCGACCTGGAATGCAAAACAATCGTCGATGCGATTAAAGGAATTGTCTCCGAGGCGACCCAGGTCACTTACATTGATGACGTAGATACCTTGTCGAGCCTGGCGCTTACCGAGCGAAAATTCGACGTTTGCATTAGTATTGTCAGTGAAGAGCCCCATGCCGAATGGTATGGGGATTCAATGGAGTTGGGCCTCGAAGGCGGCGAGGAAGTAATGCTTAAGATGGCCGTTGCCACAGGCATACCTGTAGTGATGGTATCGGTTGTGGGTAGGCCCTTGAATGTCACGTGGGCAGATGCCAACGTCGAAGCAATGTTGTGGGCCTACTTGCCGGGCACCGAAGGCGCTGACCCGATCGCTGAGGTCTTGTTTGGTGATTACAATCCTGCGGGGCGCTTACCGATAAGTTTCCCTCGAGACGGTTCGCATGTTCCTGTGGTCTATAACGCCAGACGCTATCTGAGCAAGGAGGTGTACACCCGTTACGAGCCTTTATATGCTTTTGGCTATGGTCTGAGTTATACCGAATTTGAATACAGTGATTTAATCGCACCAGACGTGATTGATGTTGGTGAGAGTATTGAGGTTATGGTCACCGTGACAAATGTCGGTTCGTTGAAAGGGTGTGAAATCGTACAGCTCTACCTGCGGGATAGCTATGCAAGTGTCACGCGTCCGCTAAAATCACTGAAAGCGTTTACGCGAGTTTCGCTAAGTTCCGGTGAAAGCAAGCGGATAGTCTTGACGCTTGGGCCCACGCAATTAAGCCTTTACGATGAAGCACTTAATGTCGTCGAGGAACCCAGGGCTATAGAAATTTTGATTGCGGATCAAGCCACTTATGAAGACTGTAATATTGCATGCCCCGGTAGTATTTCTCACTTGCTTACTATTCAAGGTTAAGAGCCTGTGCCCTCGTATCGCTTAAGGCCGGTTTGCCAAAGCCAATAGGCAACACTGATGAATGCAAGCGACACGAGGGGGAGCACAATCACAGGGAAGTGCATTTGTTCGGGCTTGAGCAACATTTGCATCGGGTAAAAAGCGAGGAAGCCGATAGGGATAATGTAAGTAAATAGGAATTTTATGCTGGGCTGAAAGATTGTCATTGGATAAAAGCTATACCCTTTTAAGCGTTCGGTAAAGACCATAACCGCTTGGGATAAAGTCCAAAATATTGTGCTGGCCGATATGAGCATCATTGCGATCACAATTAAGGCGGAAGAAATATAGGCCAAAAACAGGAAGGCGATAGTCGCCATGTCCCAATGTATATCAAGGTGTGCATTGGCGTAATACACGGTAATGCCGCCAATTAAAATTTGCCCTATTCCTTTGATGTCAAACACTTCGCTGGCGTAGTAAAATAATGGGTTGAGTGGCCGCATATAATATTTTATAAAAGAGCCGTCACGTAATTTTGTGCCCAAACTCCACAAATTATCAAAACAAACTTGTTGCGGTACAATCACCAGCTGGGCAAAGCCGAAGACAAAGAGTATTTCATATGCGTTCCAATCATTAATTTGATTGATGCTTTGGAAAAGTATCCATATTGAGAATAAGCCGGTAATTTGCATAAAAAACATGCCAATTAGACTTATGCAAAAGTCGGCTCGGTATTCCATTCTTGTTTTTAAATATTGCACCACCAATAGTATGTAGATGCGTGAGTAGTATCCTATTTGCATATTAGCCTCCATTGACGACGAGTGCTTGACTCGATTTTTTAAAAAACAGCCGGCTAGATGCCAGTAGAACGAGAATCCAAAGTAATTGATTGCTGATCATTTGGATAAGCTGGCTGGTACTTTCTACCGTGCCCATTAGAATGCTAACAGGGGTGTGATAAATGGCCACAAAGGGTGACCAAATCAACACCTCTTGTAGCCAATTAGGGAAAAACGCGAAGGGAATTGTCACGCCCGATAACACCATGACTAGGGTGTCTTTTGTGGTAAATATGCCCCAAATTGATTCGGTGTAAAAGGCCACACAGCCCACCGAATAATCAATAAAGAAACTTATGCAATATGCCATGAGAAAGGCCGGCAAAAACCACAGAAAGTCCACGCTAAATGGTGGTGAAACGCCAAACACACCCACGACTAAGACAAATGCAGGAATCATTACAAAAACCACGTTCAAGGCTACACGGCCTAAATTGTCGGCGAGTAAGTAGAGTTGGTGATCGATAGGTTTTAGCAGATAGTTGGTGATCATGCCGCTGGATACGTCGGCTGACATGCTGTAATCCGCCGTAGTCTTAAACACGGCGAACAGGGTGCCCGCCAGAGACAAATACAAAAAACTTTGATCAAAAGACATGTTGTTAAGTTGCTCGGATCCGCTGTAAATTGCGCGCCACAACTGGTATACCACAACAATGTACAAAAGATTGGCTGCAGATGCTGTTAGCATCCATGTGCGATAAGCGAATACTGTCATCATCGAGCCGCGGAAAAGGAAGTAAAAATAGTTCATCTCAGTGCACCTTCATACACTTTATGAATAACGGTTTCCATTTCCATTTCCTGTACTTTAAAATCTGAAAAGTGCATAAGTTTTTGAACTTGGCCGATTAAATCAACCAATGCGATCTCATCCTGTTTGAACACTATCTGTGTTGATACTTCACCGTGAGATGCTATTTTTATGTTTTCTTGCGCTGATAGTAGCGGCTTAAGTAGGGCCAGTTGTTGAGACTGTTCTACGTCGGGAACATCGATGACGAGTGTTCGGTATGAGCCAAATATATGATTAAATTTTTCCTTTGCACCGTCGTAGATAATTTTCCCTTTGTCTATAAGTACGATGCGCTTGCACAGAGAGTCAACATCACCCATGTCGTGGGATGTCAAAATCACCGTTGTCTGTTTGGCTTGGTTAAGCTCCTTGATTAGTGCCCGCATTTTTCGTTTTACCGAGAC
>JBLHGN010000106.1:0-11050 GCA_047616325.1 Lentisphaeria bacterium | reverse complement strand
AAATGCTTTTTTGTTTTTAGTGGTGCTTGGCTCATGACGTCTCCAAAACGAACGGCTGGATAGTACCATGGGTTTTTTCGGTCTCGCGTAAGACCTATAGCGAGCTTTAATCGATGCAATCCGAGGGTGTTTTCAAAAACCATGGATAGTGACGGCAATGCGGCCTCTGGCTGCCCTTAAGGGCTGAGAGGAGAAGGAGGGTTGTCCAGGACAAAAAATCGAAAAATCCTGTCAAACTTTATTTGAGCTTTTTAATGCGGAAGATGTTTTAGAGATAGCGCGAAAGGTGTATTTTAAGCTCAGCTGAAGGCCTTGATCTATATGGAGTCTGGGCTGAACGAGAACTGCTGCATAGTTGGCGATGGCAAAGTGGAATGTGTTAAAGTGGTCACCACGCAGATGGGGGAAGCCGATGAAGCCGGTCGACGGCGAGCGCTGCCAGAGCCTGGAAGTGAAGAAACTTTGCCGGCGGATGTGGTTCTAATTGCATTCGGTTTTCGCCCTAATCCGGCCCCGTGGTTTTCTGAAAACAATATAATTACCAACGATTGGGGCGGTGTGGATGCTTCAGCAAACAGTAAATATAAATTTCAGATGTCTCAGCCCAAAATTTTTGCTGGCGGTGATATGGTCAGGGGGTCCGATCCGGTGGTTACAGCAATATGGGAAGGTCGAGAGGCCGCCGAAGGCATTCTCGACTATTTAGATGTTTAACAAAGTTGTTAATATAATAAAGAATGATTCATGACTGAACTAAAAAACGATCGCTTTCTTAAGGCTTTGGCTCGCCAACCCGTGGATAGGACACCTGTATGGATGATGCGCCAAGCGGGTAGGTACCTGCCCGAGTATCGAGCAAGCCGTGCTCGCGCAGGGGATTTTATGGGCTTGTGTACGAATCCTGAAATGGCCTGTGAGGTTGCATTACAGCCACTTGCGCGCTACCCTTTAGACGCGGCAATTCTGTTCTCCGACATTCTTACCATTCCAGATGCTATGGGTTTGGGTTTATATTTTGAAGCAGGCGAGGGCCCCAAGTTCAAATATCCGCTGCGCACGGCAGCGGATATTGAAAAACTCAAAGTCGTTAATACTGAGACTGATTTGCCTTATGTATTGGACGCAGTGCGCACCATCAGGTGCGAGCTCAATGGAAGTGTGCCGCTTATTGGTTTTTCCGGTAGCCCCTGGACCTTGGCGACTTATATGGTTGAAGGTGGCTCGTCGAAAGATTTTAAACGTACCAAAGACCTAATCTATAACCAGCCTGAGCTGGCCAAAATACTCCTGGATGTGCTGGCGGATTCAGTTGCTGCATATTTAAACGCGCAAATTCTTGCGGGTGCACAGGCCGTGCAAATTTTTGACAGCTGGGGGGGGGCGCTGTCTTACAATGCCTATCAAGAATTTTCTTTGGCACCTATGCGTAAAATTGTGTCTAAGCTGATAAGAGAGCATGATGGGCGCAAAGTGCCTGTTATTTTGTTTACAAAAGGTGGTGGCCAGTGGTTACCTCTGTTGGCCGAAACCGGCGCGGGTTGCCTGGGCTTGGACTGGACCACCGACATAGGTACAGCACGTCAACAGGTAGGCCACAAGGTGGCCCTGCAGGGTAATATGGACCCAGCCGTACTTTACGCTAAGCCTGAAAGAATTCGTCAGGAGGTAAGTGATATACTTGCAAGCTTTGGTCATGGAGCGGGGCATGTATTTAATCTTGGTCACGGCATAACACCAGAGGTTGATCCCGACAATGCGGCGGCGTTTTTTGATGCTGTACATGAACTTTCGCCTAAATATCACACATAATCGTTTCAATATATCTAATGGTTATGTGAATATGCCTATGTAATGGATCTTGTCGCCAAAAAAAATCATCTCGTCGTTTCATATAGTTACAAGTATAAAGCCCTGTAGTTATAATCAGGGCTTTAAAGAACGGCTAAGGTCGAGTTTCTTCTGAGGATGATCTAATTGGGGATTAAACAGATAAAAGTTGAGGTGAACGAACTCACCGTCGGTATGTTTGTTTCTGGCCTAGATAGGCCGTGGACGCAGACACCGTTTCCTCTGCAAGGATTTTATGTTCGTGACATGCATGAAATCATGGAGCTAAAAGTACACTGCAGCCATGTCTATATTGACATAGTTAAGGGTTCTTCTCCTGTAAAAACAAAGCTTAGTACCCTCTCTGCGCGCGCTAAAACTACGCGTAAACCGCATCGTGCAGACAAAAAAGTCAAGATGATAGATGTGGCCCCGCTGACCATTCGTCGCAATATCTACCCATTAGTACAACCTCTTGAGCAAGAAATAGGCAAGGCCAGGGATCTGCACCAAAAAGTGTATAACGCTGTCGGTGCGATTATGGAGCAAATAGATCAGGATCATAATCGTATTCCTGTGGGTGAAACTAAGCGGGTTGCCAGCGAAATGGTTGACAGCGTGTTGCGCAGCCCTGACGCATTTACGTGGTTGAGTCGAGTCAAAGAAAAAGATGAATATACCTATAGCCACGCGGTTCGTTCGGCCGTATGGGCTATTTTATTCGGGCGTCACATCGGCATGCCCAAAACTGAACTAGATATTCTTGCTATGGGTGTGTTGCTCAAAGATATTGGCAAGACCCGGCTTCCACAAGACTTGATCGAAAAAGTAAATAGAAGCGCGGCGGAGCAGTCGGCTTATGAAAAATTTATTGACTACGGTGTTGAAATATTGCGCAATTTGCCGGACGTAAAACCTCGCGTAACTTCTGTCATCAAAACCCATTGCGAGCGGATTAATGGCAGTGGTTTTCCAGGTCATCTTCGGGGTGACAAAATACCTCTATTGGGAAAGGTGGCGGGAATCGTCACCTACTACGACGAAATTACTAATCCGCGTGGGCAGGATAGCCCCCTATCTCCCTCTAAAGCCGTGGCCAAACTCTATGAGCTGCGAGAGGAAGAGTTTCAGGAAGAATTGGTGGTGGAGTTTATCCGCGCCATTGGTCTTTATCCCACGGGAACAATCGTGGAACTTTCCACCGGAGAGGTGGCGGTTGTGGTCGAGCAAAATTTTGAGCGTCGCCTAAAGCCTGTTGTTATGGTAGTTACCGATTCGGTTAAGCATACCTTATACGAGCCCGTGTTGCTCGACTTGGCTGAACACGAAAAGATAAATCTGGAAAAGATCGATTCCGGAAAGTTGACCAAGGCGGAGGTAGACCGAATTGAGATTGTTCAGGACCTTGAACCGGGGATCTACGATATAGATGTGGCGCGTATTCGCGACGCCTACGTTGAGGAGAAGGGCACAACCAAGGGGCTTCTCTCATTACTTAAAAGTAAAGTTCAGCGTTTTCCTGGGTTTTCAAAATAGCAGCGGTAAGGATTAAGCAAGCTGCTTTTCTCTGAATTCAATCTCATTCCTATTGATTTTTGTTAGTAGTATCATCGGGCGAGACAGTCGTAGCGATAAACTCGCCCAATCGAACTTTGGCGTTAGGTTCAATATTCTCTTTCCACTCTATGGCGTTTTTAGGGAATAGCATTACAATGGTCGAGCCCAGTTTGAAACGCCCCATCTCATCTCCTTTTTTTAGTACTATATCTTGCACATCTTTGTAGCGTTCGCTGCGTATTCGTTTTCCTGCCGGAGCCACTTGTCCCGCCCAGACTGTCTCTATGGACGCGACTATCATTGCGCCTACAAGTACCAAAGCCACGGGGCCGATTGAGGTTTCAAAAATACATGCAAGGCGCTCGTTGCGAGCAAATAAGCGCGGTACATTTTCAGTTGTGGTGGGGTTCACAGAAAACAAATCACCTGGAATATGGGTCATGCTAACTAATGTGCCGTCCAAGGGCATATGAAGGCGGTGGTAGTCTTTTGGCGAAAGGTAAATTGTGGCAAAGCTACCCTCAGAAAATTCTTGTGCTGTGGCTTCGTCTCCACCCAGCAGCTCAGTGGCGCTAAAGTCGCGACCTTTGGCTTGAAATATACGTCCCTTGTCGATCTGGCCCTGCTGACTAAATGCACCGTCAGCAGGGCTGGCTATCTGGTTTTTAGCTTCACACAATGGTCGCATTCCATCTTTTAGAGTGCGGCAGAAAAAGTCATTAAAATTGATATAAGTAGAGGGATCCTCGCGTTCGGCCTCCGCCATATTTACCCCGTAAATATCGATAAACTTTTTGATAAACCAGTTTTTTAACCAGGCATTGCGACATTCGGCCAATCTGCCAATTAGGCGCGACAATAGTTGCTGGGGGGTAAGGTGCTGTAAAAGTATAAAAACAAAATCTCTCAAGGTGCTGTCCTGAAGTAAGCGGAGTGTAAATTTTTTATATTATGTTTAGTGATGGGCCGCGTGGTCTTATTTTTCCACCGGTGTATTGGGATGGTTGCCCCACTCCGACCAAGAACCGTCATAGCCTTGAATATTAAAACCAAGAACCTTACCCAGTAGGTAGGTAAAACCTGAGCGGTGGTGAGATTGGCAGTGGGTGACTATGCGTTGGGTATCATCTAATCCCAAAAGTGCCAGCTTTTGTTTTGCGTCTGTGCGAATTTTGTAGTTGCGTTCCGGGTCCATCATGTTTGTCCACTCACAATTTATTGCTCCGGGAATATGCCCAGCTTTAGCTGCCAAAACCCGTTCTCCACTGTATTCTGCCGGGCCGCGAGCATCCCAGACCACGAAATTGTCATCGTTTAAACGTTCGAGTATGTTCTCCACAGTAGCTCTCACAGCGCAGTTTAGTGTCAGCGATTTTACTTCCTTATCGGTAGCTGCTATAGCTGGGGAATCGTTTCCGCTCATTCCCCCGCTACCGGACTCCAAGGGTAGCTTAGCCGCTTTCCATGCGATCATTCCGCCATCAATATAGGAGTAGTGTCGATGTCCGATGGCATCTAGCGTCCATATGAATCTACCGGCCCAGCCGCCGCCTTCATCGTCAACAACAATAAAGTGGGTGTCTTCACGCAGACCCAAACGGGTAAAAACATCGTTTAATTGTGCCAGGCTGGCTATTTTTCCTGGCGCTGGCGGTTGGTTGCACAGCAGTGCCTGAAACGGCAGGTGAATAGCACCGGGAATATGGCCTGCAAAAAAATTGTCTGAGGATGATAGGTCGACAATACAGAGGGGCTTCGAATCTTCTTTGTTAGCCAAAAATGCCGCAAAGTCTTCGGGGTCTGTTAATAAGGGAAGTGTGACTGTCATGGCAGTTCTCTTAATTTTGGTGTTGTGTAGATTTTACGGTGACGTCGTCCAGTGTAGCAATAATGCGTTTATAGCTTTCAAAACGTTCAGCGGTTATTTTTTTCTCGCGCAAAGCTTGTTTCAAGGCACAACTTGGCTCTTGCTCATGACTGCAGTCGCGGAATTTACATTGGTAGGCGAAGTCTCGGAATTCTACAAAGCCTTCAATTACTTGTGACGGCAATAAGTGCCATAAGCCAAATTCGCGAATTCCCGGTGAGTCGATGCAGTCTCCGCCCTCGGGAAAGTGATATAAGCGCGAGTGGGTCGTAGTGTGGCGCCCCTTCACCACGTGCTTAGATAACTCACCAATAATAATGTCGTGACCGGGCAAGAGGTGTTTAATAATAGATGATTTTCCCACGCCAGACTGGCCGACAAAAATACTGGTTTTTCCCAGCAGGCAGGCTTTCAATTCGTCCAGTCCGTGGTCCTGTTTTACCGATGCCTCTAGCAACTGGTAGCCCAAGTCTGAATATAGTCGGCGTATTTTTATAAAGCGATTACGTCTCTCGTCATCAATGAGATCAGCTTTGTTTATCAGTATTATGCTGTTTAAATTTTGCGATTCGGCGGCCACCAAATAGCGATCGATAAGATTGAAGTGAGCTTCAGGTTCTGGCGCGATGGTGATGATAATTTGGTCTATATTGGCGGCCACGGGTTTAAGGTTGCCGTAGCTATCTGGACGATTGAGGGTGTTGCTGCGTGGTTCAATAGAGACTACTACAGCCATCTCCGAACCTTTGCGACATATAACATTGTCGCCCGTGACAATAGCTTCTACATTGGCTCGCATGTGGCAGCGTTCGCTGCTGGCGCTATCGGCAAACTCAACATCCACCTGGCTGCCATAGTGGGCAATGACGCGACCCTTTTGCTCCTCCCCCAGCAATGTTTCATCTTGCTCATCCTGTGTGCTATTGGCGCGTTCAATGCTGGCGGTTTGATTTTGTTTGATTCGACGTGATTGATGTTTGGACAGCTTTCGTTTTGCCATAATCTAATGCTCACAACGAAGGTGAGTTATCCGTTCCTGCTGGCCACATAGGCGATCACTATGATGATTGTATTTTGCGGATTGTGGCGTCATGTGAAGCGGTTTAACTGGGTGAGAATAGATGGCATATACCTCGTCAAATGTGGCGCTGTTTGGCTGTTGATGGTTTGCTATTGTACGTTAAATGAATTGTTCGTGGCCGCTTATCGGTCTGAGAAAGCCCACCTCTGCTCAAATTTGAGGTATCTTCCTGGCTTTAGGGGGGATTTCTTGCTACTGAAAAACTGTCGAGCGCGTTGCCTATGTATTTTGGGTGGCAATAATCGTCATTTACATCCAAAATATCACCACTACATGTATGCATAGAGAAAAATATGAGTATCAACGATAAAAACTTAGTATGGCTTGACTTGGAAATGACCGGCTTAGTGCCCGAACGCGATGTCATTATTGAGATTGCCACCGTCGTGACCGATGAGAATTTGCTTGAGCTGGCTGTTGGGCCGGTTATTGCGATACGCCAAGCCGATGTTGTGTTGGCTGCTATGGACGAATGGAACACAAACCAACACGGTGGTTCAGGTTTGGTGACGCGTATTAAAGAGAGTGATTTCTCGACACGTGATGCCGAGTTGGCGACTTTGGAATTTTTAAGTCAATGGGTGCCAGAAGGGAAGTCGCCAATGTGTGGCAACTCCATCGGCCAGGACCGTCGCTTTTTGGCCAGATATATGCCTCAGTTGGAAGTTTATTTCCACTATCGAAATCTCGATGTAAGTACGTTAAAAGAGTTGGCTGCGCGATGGAAACCGGCGATTTTGCAAGGGTTTAGCAAGCAGGGGAATCATCTTGCTCTCGACGATGTTCGCGACTCTATTTCTGAACTTAAATATTATCGCGACACCTTTATTTTACTCTAGCCTTTTTGTTCCTGTCTTTTCTTTCTAGCTTACTGCTGGCTTGACTCTGTTTTTGTTGCGTTATTTCCGGCAGTGGTCGTGTTTCAGTTAGCCAGGAAAAGTTCAATACCATTTTGTTCTTTGTCTCGGGCTGGTTATTGCAATGCGGTTTTTGACAATGCCGCCCTAAAAGAGGATCCTGGCAGGCCGCTAGGGTAAAACGTCCACCGACTCATCTATCGAAGGAGAGGGGCACCATGCACCAGGCTCTATCGAAATCCACTTTTTCTGGAAAGAACTTTGACAAGCGTATGGGGGCTGATTCGATACCCGTTAACTTGAAAGAGTATTTAAACCAGGACCAAATGGTTTCTCTTCGCCAGATGGAAAGCTTTGGCTGGCACTTGGCCTTTGTGCGGCGCAATGCTTTGCACTGTCCTGTAGCTGTTGTTGCCAACAGTCTAACTTTTGCTGTTCTTGAGCGAGATGGCTCTATCAATACCGACACAGATCTCGGAATACGCTACTAAATTCTTGGTAAGTCCAAGCATAATAATGGCGTTATCTTTTTATCTTTCGCTTGCGTTTTGTGCTTGGGCTTTGCTGGCGCAGCAAAGCCCAAGAGAAGTGTTCTTTTAAAAACCCATCTGCGGTTTTCAGTCTAGTCTTTAGTGCGTCAATAATACTCGGCGAGGTTGGCGCATTCCCCAATCCGATGGATAAATTTCTCAGCCAGCGTTCAAATCCTATCCGTCGGATAGGAGAGCCCGCCGTTTTTTGTAAAAACTCCTCTTCAGTCCACAGAAATAAAGTAATCAACTCGCTGGACTCCAATCCATGGCGCGGTTTGAAATCATCCTCGCAGGTTGCGCTGGCAAATTTATTCCAGGGACAAATCGCCTGACAATCATCGCAACCAAACACGCGATTACCCATGGCCTCGCGAAATTCTTCGGCGATGGCTCCTTTGTGTTCAACGGTAAGATAGGAAATACAGCGGCGCGCATCGAGTTGGTAGGGCGAAGGGAAGGCGTCAGTGGGGCACACTTTAAGGCAGGCCTTGCAATCGCCGCAGCGATTTTTCTGTTTGTGTTCTGCGGTAGGCAGAGGAACGTTAGTATAAATTTCCCCCAGAAAAAACCAACTTCCCGCGTGTTCGTTAATAAGTAAAGTATGTTTGCCGACCCAGCCCAAACCGGCACTTTCGGCCAGTGGCCGCTCCATTACCGGCGCGCTATCAACGAAAGGTCTTTGCGTCAGCGTTAAGTCGCTGGCGTGTTCTTTACAGTAAGCCTCAATGTTCGCGGCGAGGATGGCAAGTCGCTTACGTATTAATTTGTGGTAGTCTCGTCCCAGAGCGTAGCGAGAAATATAGGCTTTCTCTGGAGATTTTAGTATGGCGATTTGTTGTGTCTCGGGCGGTAGGTAATCCATCCGAGCGCTGATCACTCTCGTAGTACCCGGCAGCAGCTTTTGAGGGTTGATGCGCAAGTCTTTGTGCGTCTCCATCCACAGCATGCTGCCGTGATGACCGGCTGCTAACCATGCGTCTAATCTCTCTTGCTCGCTTGATACGTCGGCTTTGGCAATGCCAATTTGCTGAAATCCCAGCTCTCGCCCCCACGTGTCAATGTGTTCGGCGAGGTCGGTTAATGTCTTTTGCTGAGTCATGAGCGATATTTTGGCTTTGGAAGGGCAAACAAGTCACGTATAATTTATAAACGCAATCGGCGTCACTAAAGTCGATACATATTTATATAAATATAAATAAGCCTTACATGACAAATAATCTGCCTTATACACTGTATTCCAGCGAACAAACACGTTTTTTATACGCGCTAGCGGAATCAGAAGTACATATTCCTGGCATTCAGTTGATGAAACGTGCTGGGCAAGCTAGTTTTGACGTGCTTATTCAGCGCTGGAAGGATGTGCAGCACATTGTCGTATTTTGCGGCGGTGGCAATAATGGTGGCGACGGGTACGTGCTAGCCGCACTGGTAGCCAAAAAAAAAATCCCTGTAACGGTTTGCGCCCTGGTGAATCCAGAACGCTTAAAAGGAAATGCCAAGCAGGCCTACCTTTATGCGTTGCAGGAACGGGCGCCAGTGTATGTTATCGCTGACGGCGAAACAATGCCAGACAAACTAGCCAAAGTACTTGCTACTGGATCGCAAAAAGTCGTGGTGGTCGATGCAGTTTTGGGTACAGGCTTTGTTGGTGATATGCGCGACGATACGGCGAAAGCCATTGACCTTATGCACGCATGTTGTGCTCCCATTCTCGCCCTCGATATTCCCTCTGGCTTACAAGCCGATACTGGCTTTGCAAACACAAAGGCATTAAAGGTCGACGCTACTGTGACCTTTATCGCCCTCAAGCTAGGTTTGTTAACTGGGCGCGGTCCCGCGCTTTGTGGTGATATTTATTTCGACGATCTCAAACTCCCTGAATATCTTTATGGGCATATTAAGCCAGTGGCAATGCGTATTGACGTATGCAGTCTCGAGCACTTAAAGCTGCATCGAGAAGCCGATGCCCATAAAGGAGATTTTGGCCATGTCCGGATTGTTGGTGGAGATAAAGGCTTGGGAGGGGCTGCGCTTATGGCGGCCGAAGCCGCTGCTCGATCTGGCGCCGGAGTGGTAAGTTTGGCTACGCAGCCAGAGCACGTATCTGCCAGTTTGTCGCGAATGCCAGAAGTGATGGTTTTGGGTGTTTCTTCCTCTCCAGAACTTGAAGAGCGGCAGGGGCTTGCTAGTGTGTTAGCTATCGGGCCGGGGCTCGGGCAAAGTGCTTGGTCTGAACAAATGCTGGCGGCAACAATCAATTGCGACTTGCCGATGGTGGTAGATGCCGACGCCTTAAACCTTATTGCTTCGACTGTAGGTGGCTTTCAGTTGCCCTTGGCAAGAAATATACATCGCGTGTTTACTCCTCATCCCGGTGAGGCGGCCCGACTGCTAGCTTCTACCGTCGCCGACATTCAGTGCGACCGAATCGCAGCGGCAAAAAACCTGCAGCAAAAGCTTGGCGGTGTTGTCGTATTGAAGGGGGCGGGTACTGTCATTGCTAGTGACGGAGTTGTTAAAATAGCCAATGTGGGTAATCCCGGTATGGCCGTGGCGGGCATGGGGGATATTCTGGCCGGCATTATTGCAGCACTTATGGCGCAGGGTTTGAGTGCGCTAGATGCTGCTTACTTAGGTGTATGTGTACATGGAAAAGCCGGTGATTTAGCGGCTAAGGAAAGTGGCGTAAAAGGCATTTTGGCGACCGATCTGCTGCCCTTTGTCCGTAAATCACTCAACTGATGTTCTACTTTGAGCTCATCCGGCGATTTTATATTATCGCACAAACGAATGTACAGGCACTTCGTGACATGTATAACTACTATCAAACATTAGGGTCGCTAAATCAGTGGAAAAAGTAATACACCTTGCAGATGAGTCAGCGACAATTGCTATTGGTGAAAAGCTAGGTGCTATCTTGGCCGGCAGAGCGGTAGTCTATCTCGATGGTCAATTAGGGGCCGGCAAGACGACTTTGTGCCGTGGCATAATGCGGGCTTTTGGCCATTCAGGTGCGGTTAAGAGTCCAACCTATACATTGGTTGAGCCCTATGAGTTTGAAAATGTTATGCTTTTTCATTTTGACCTATATCGCCTTGGCGATGCGGAGGAGCTAGAGTTCATGGGGATTAGAGATTACTTTCAACAAGAGTCAGTGTGCCTTATCGAATGGCCTGGTAGAGGTGAGGGCGCAATACCTCGGGCAGACATCGTACTAAGTCTCGCAGTTGAAGGTGAGGGCCGTCGCTTAACCGCCACCTCAAGGTCGGCGCGAGGAGTAGATCTATTATCACTGCTGAGCTAAATATGGCGTTAGTAGTGCGGCAAA
>JBLHGN010000105.1:0-11149 GCA_047616325.1 Lentisphaeria bacterium | reverse complement strand
ATTTCGCTATTTCAAGGCATGGGTATGACCAGCGGCTAAGAACAGTTTATCCATTCTGCTTTGGTGTGTCCTGTGTTTTGGCTAATTAGTGCAGGGGTCAGAAAAGTTTGGGTTTTGAAAAGTGCAATTTGTTTCAAACGTTTGTTTTGTTTTTTATGCGGCGCTTAAATTATTTTTGCGTGAGTTTATCTTTAAAAGCGATCAAATCGATAAAGGTTTAGGGTGTGTGTATTTTTTGTTCAGGTGGGGTGTGGAGTGAGCGCCGAAATATATTTGATGTAGGTCAGGTGAGGGTTATAGTTTTGGTGTAAGTGGCGCCATTATGTGACTTGGTTCACGCTTTTAAATTTTTTAGGCGTGTTGTTTTAGGTGTCGATATATTAAGGTGGGCGCATCTACGGTAGGGAAACACCCGCTTCTCAGGAAGGGTTTGTTTCTTGCGGCTCTTCGCTACCTTTATTGTTGTATCGAGAAATATATACGCTGGCATGGTTTGTTATCTAAATATATTTTCAATTATTACCCCATAATGTTGGCGTGGCGTGGCGTGGCGTGGCAATGCAATGCAATGCTGTAAATTGTTACTTTTCGAGTGTAAAAATGGCTGGCAGTGCCATACGGCGGAGTAGGTTTTCTGATCTGTTTTCAATAAAATTTGATGTATTTAAATTAGAATTAAATGACTGTCCGTATTTTCGCCTGGCATGTATCAATACTTTGAATTGTTGTTTTTCTTTATTTGTTAGGCCGCATGCATTAAAAACAATTTAGTTGTTGCAATTATTTCAATTGGTTATTAGTATTTGCTTGTATAGTTGCGAAGCACCGAGTTGTATCTGTGTTTCGAAGCAAAAAAATATTTACAGGGAAGATAATGGTCCCGCCAATGGAGGGTTTCTCTTTTTCCTATATTTTTCTAACCGTGCTGGCGTACCTATTTCAATGGTTGCGCAAGGCGTTTGATTGTTTTTTGATTATTAAGTTAAAAAATTAGCCTTTTTGGCTCTGTAAATGTGCGCGTGAAATTTCAAATTTACTTTAAGCGCGACTATTTTTGTGTTTCTAAAAACAAAACAATTTGAAAATAGTAATAATTTAGCCGTGAATTCACGGAATCAGGTTAAAAAATAATTTTTCCGGCTTTCCTCGGTCTTGATTAGACTGTGGGGCTATTCGTGTGGTGCGCTTGTTATTTTCACTGGCGAAAATTGCAATTCAATTTTAAATGACGGATGACTTTATGAAGTTAATTACATTGGCATACCTAAGCTTCTTCTTGATGCTTGGCCTCAGTGCAAATTTTGCCGTAGGGCAAGAAAAATCCTTTGATGCGAGTGAATTAAAATCTATTAGAAATGTATCTCAGGCCATTCTAAAGGTTCGCGGTCAGCAAAAAAGGCAAATTCTCGAAGAGACTCAGCCCCTGCGAGACGAAGTTGAAGAGCTTCGAAGCCTGTTACAGCAAGCGGCCAGTTATGAAGTTGCCTCAATGGCAGTCAACTACAATAACGAGCCAATTCAAGCAAAGCTATTTGTAGCCCAAAATTCGACTATCTGGGGCCGCATACAGCGGGAATGGTCGTCGCGAATCGGGCAGCGCAATTCCGGAAAAGCTGCAGAGCGTACTGAATCTGTTGAAATCAAAGCTAGCCCAAACAGTGTTGCCAAGCTGGAGCGGGCGAAAGAAATTATTGAAAATAGAAAATCGTCTATTGATAAAGATCTTCCAAAATTCTGGCAATTCAGTAAACCCAAAGACGAGAAAAATGTTCGCATTCATGACGCTTTGTCTAGATTGGAGTCAGAAATTGATGCTATTGGAGGTGAGGTGGGACTTGCTCGACAAGAAAAACTCAAATCGCTGATTAAAAAACTTGATGCCAAGTCGGGTGCTCAAGAAGGCTTATCACCTGCCGTTCCAGAGCCGACCATCACCTCAATCACCAAGCATTACCGCAAGTAGGGGCAGGATAAATTCATGAAAAATTTAATAATAGCGACACTTTTTCTATGTGCTTTCCAGGTAAGTAATGCCTACGCATGTACAGGAGATATTACCGACGAACTACTTTGTGAAACACCAGAAATTCTATTCGAGACAGGGGAGGCCGCGATACTACAAGAAAAAGCCATGGAGCTAGGCAGTGTAGTCAATATTTATGAGTATTTGAAAAACAATGCCAAATATGCTGTATACCACGGTGCTCGAAGTAGCTCGCTAAATACTTTTGCAGGTTTGGAAGGAAATGATGTCGACCTAGCGTCGACCCTTATCGCACTCTACCGCTCAGTAGGCGTTAAAGCGCGCTACGCCGTTGGTAATGTTCGTTTAAAGCGCAGTGATGTCGCCAATTGGGTAGGCGTAACCAACACCAGTTTGGCGGTTTCTATTTTGCAGGATCAGGGAATAACTATTGTCGATGACACCGACGTGGTTTACGTCATTATCGAGCACGTATGGGTCGAAGCGCTGGTTAATTTTGCTAACTATCGTGGTGCCAGTGAAGCAATCGCTGAGTGCACAAGTGCAAGCGACCAGTGTAAATGGGTAGCCTTGGACCCTTCGTTTAAATTGCGTACTTACAAACCAGAATACAAAGACTTGCTTGCAGGCTTAGCCTTTGATTACGACGCGTATTATCACGCGGAAAGTGACCAAAACTTACGAGATAAAAGCCCCTTAGAGATTTTTGAAGAAAGTGCTTTAGAATTCTTACGTAGTAACAACCCAGGAGTGACTTTAGAAGATGTGATTGACTCGGGTAAAATTATTGAAGAAACCCTGGGTTTACTGCCGTCTTCCTTACCCTATACCGTTATTGGAAATGTACAACGTTACAACTCAGTCCAATTGCACGATCAATCGGCCGATGAAATCGATGATTGGGAGAACTTCGCTCGCGTCAATATTTATTTAGATTGGGCACATGATACCACGGGAGTCACGGGCACGGGTTGCGATGCTTTTCCAGTTGGGAAAGCGAATATTTCGCTAGTTGAATTGAGTACTAAGCAATTGACTGTTAATTGGTTCCAGTCAGGTTCTGATGATGGCTTAGTGGTTCGGCTTGGGGGAAACATACTACCAACGGGTTTAAACCCTGGTCCCGGTGATGACGACATTAATTGTGGAGGCGAAACAATAGGGATCACCAAGGGTATACGGTTTTCTATTTCTGTGGATGTTGACGCAAGTGCAGTTGAGCCTGTTACAGTTGTTTATGATAACTTGATTGTTGGAGGCTACTATCTCGTGGCTACTGGCGGTGAAACCTCCAACTGGAGCCAGGTCCGACGGGCTTATCGAAACTTACTTGCGGCAAATGAGCAATACCCCCTAATAAACAACGCTAGCGGTGAAGACGTTTATATCGATAGCAATGGTAATGGGAGCGTAGACCAAGGCGAGACGCGATTGCTGGATAACCAAGAAGCGCAAGACGCCTTGACTGGTGGTTTGTTGTATACCGCCCAAGCGCATTATTATACTCGCTTAAAAGAAGAAAGCCGTCGTTACAGCCGCCTAAAAAATATCGTCACACCCATCGCGGCCTTTGTTGGAGTGGTTAGCACCACGCTTGAAGTTGAGCTGATCGAGGAAACCCCCTTCGCGGTATTGCCAGGTGGGTTATTAATCGATTTAAAAGGCATTCGCATTAACGGTAGCTGGGAAGCCGATGAGGCAGAAACTTACTCAAATGAGGCCTTTAAGTTTATAGGCCATGTGGCTTCATCGTTGGAGCATGAAGTATGGCAGGAGCTGACCGGCTACGACGCAGTATCCACGATGCGAGGTATTCAGTTCGCTCTCAGAGATGGAGCAACTCTGCTCGATATTCATAGCACGACAGCAGAAAATTTAGAGTCGGCGAACATATCGTCGGCCCCCGATACTGTCGAAGCTTCGCTATTGGCGATGGGGTTTAGTAACACGCCTCCATCCGGTTACGTGCGCTACGATTATCCCGATGTTTTCGGTCGTCAAATGGTAGCGTGGGATTACTCCGGTAGCCCTACCCAAGGTATGTATATACTAAAAGGTGACGTGCAGGGCATTGCATCTGATGATCCAAGGGCGGGTATTTTTACCAATAGCGTTGACAGTGAAAATGAGCCTACTACAACAAATAGTAAGTCAAGCCTCGACTTTGTCGATACAGAAGAGAATAGACTTCGCAAAATTTTACCCGTATTAAAAACCCGTGAGTTCACCGTTTCTTTCCCTAGTGGTACTACAATTGTTAATGCGATCGTTGCTAACTCTAGCGGAGAGTATACGGTTGATGAGTATTTTCAAATTTATGACGACACTTGGAGGTTTGTCATAAGGGAGTTGGAAAATAACGGTGATGATCTCGTCGATTTTCAGCTAAGGGCCTATACCAGCGCCACTCAATACTACTATGTCGATTCGGCATTTGATAGTTCGGACACGGCATCAATATCGTGTAATGGTAGTAACTTTTCGGGTCCAGCTCAATCGGCATTGGATTTTCTGGAGGATTGTTTTGAGGGCTGGAGTGGTGCACGATTTTTGGATATAAATGAAGGCTATGACCCCGATACCTACTTTTATAAATCTATTGATGACAGCGTTAACTTGGGGACCACGGAGCATACCATCCAAACGGTAGAGACCATTAGAGGTAATGTTTATTTCACCAATACTGAGTATTGGCGCAATTACACCATTCCTTCGGAAATTACCCATGGTCCCTACTTTGCCTTTAACGTTTATATTGCTGATGTTTATCGTGAAGGGGGCGGCGAACTGGTCGAGGATTATGATGAAGTTACGGGTTTGGTGCGCTCCTCCTATATTATCGAAAACCAAAGCTTTCGTGCAGGCGGCGGCTACGTGCCCGAAGGTGTGCCCGTGGACCCAGCCACAGATACAGAAGGTGTAGAAGGCAGCGGCGGAAGTCTCGACACCTCTGGCGTTACCTTTAACAACGAAGTCTTCACCGACCTTAACCTGGTCGCCATCGCCAACAACGACGTGATTCGCACGCCGTCCACTGTGGACCCCGTGAGCACCGTCACGGGCAACATGTACCACGACGAAACCGACATCGTTATCGCTGGTAAAGGCCTGCCTTATACCTTTACCCGCACCTACAACTCCAACGAAACCAGCACCGACGGGCCAGACTCGGCTAATCCTAGTTATCTGCCATTGAGCCAGGGCTGGACGCACTCCTACAATATGAAATTGGTGGCCAACGACTACGGTCAGTACCCCAATTACGACTCAACGCTAGCGCCAGAGAACGACAACAATAGCACCTCGTCGTTTACCTATATGGACGAGCGTGGCGGCGAGAGCAACTATCTGCTCGTTGACGCTACCACTAGTTCACAACCCACGTCACCACGTGCCGGTTTTGATGATCTGGTGCTCAATAGCCCCTCCAGCGGTCTGCATACCATCAGCTACAACAACGGCGTGAAATACACCTTCGACAGCCAGGGAGCCAATATGCGCACCCCCGGCACCGTTGCGCGCTTGTACCGCATAGAAGACGCCTACGGAAACCAGCTTAATTTTGCGTATACCAGTGGCAGGCTCACCGCCATTACCGATAACCTAGGCTTAAGTGGTCGCACGGGATTAACCCTCGAATACTATACCTCGGGTTCCGAGGCTTACCTTCTGCGTTATGTGCGTGATTGGACGGGCCGCCAATGGGAATACCGTTACACCGGTCGCCAGTTGTCTTCGGTGGTTAACCCCTTGGGTGATGCTATGGCTTACACCTATGTTGCGGGCACCCACTGGCTAAAAGACATCATTCACCCGCAAGACCGCAACGGCAAACAAAAAACCATGACCTTCTCCTATTACGAGAATGGCCAGGCCTACAACTATGTGGATCAAAACGGCAGCGCCGAATCCTTAATCTACGACCTCTTCCGTCGCCGCACCCGCGTCACCAACCCGCGTGGTTTAATTACCGAACACTACTACGACGAAAATGGCGCGTTGATCAAACTAGTTGAACCCGATAAGGGCATCCTTCTGTTTGATAACAACCAAGACGGCCTGCGTTACCGCAAATACAATGCCTTGGGGCAAAGCACCAGCTACTCCTATAGCACCTCGCGTGCCTTAGACGGCGCCGCTTCAGACACCAATGGGCAGGTCACTCGCGAGCAAGATGCGCTGGGCTATACCGTAGACTATGACTACGGCATTCACGGCCAAGTCACCACTGTAAAAGATAAAAACGGCAACAACTTTACTAACGTCTATTACACCAGCAGCAATACAAGCACTGGCGCTGTTATTGGCAAACTCTTTCAAAAAGTCGCTGCAAGCGCGACTGTTAATGGCGTTGTGCACACCAATGTTATTTTGGCCGAATACCGCTACTACCCCGACGGAACAGTGAGTCAGGTCACCGAATTTATCGACCCTGCTCAGCCTTCTCGCTCGCGTGTTACCAACTACACCTACACCTACAACAGCGACGGTTCTTATACGCTTCTTTCCACCGTTAGCGGCAGTGGCACAACCGTAACCAACGAGAAGGTCTATGACGCCCTCTGGCGTTTACAGGCATCCACCGTTTACCGGCGCACTAGTCCCACCAATGCCACATTAATTGCCCTCACCAGCACCCATGAATACGACGATCTAGGTCGTTTAGTGCGCACCACCGATCCCCTTGGCAACATTGCGGAAACGGTATTCGATGCCAATGGGCAAGTAAGCCAGGCCATCGTTCGTTACAAATTACAAGCTGCAAACAACTCGCCTTTGCATCCGGAATGTATGGTAGACCTGGGTTTTCCCAATCATTACACCTGCATAACAGTAACCAATACCTACGACGCCGCCGATCGTTTACTCACCAGCACGAATATTAAAGGTGCGACCACCCACTACCATTACAACCCCATGGGTAATGTCACCAAGGTCACTAACGACTTGGGGAATAGCCTGCTGTATGAATACGACGCCAGAGGCCGCCGCACTATGGCCACCGACGAAAAAGGCTACAGCGTAAAAACTGCCTACGATCTCGCTGGCCGGGTTACGAGTATTACCGATGCCAACAATAGCAGTGTCAACTACACCTACGATGCGCTAGGGCGTCAGTTAACAGTTACCTCACCCGAGGGTCGCATAACCCGTTACGACCAATACGACGCCAATGGCAATGTTATCCGTCTAACCGACCCCAATGGTGTGGCTGGCGTTCAACCGCTCAACAGCCAAAACGCGAGCGTATCCAACGTATTCGATGAGTTTAATCGCATTGCCTCCACGCTCAACGCAAAAAATGAGCAAACACAGTACACCTATGATCTATTGGGTAACCGCACAAGCGTGACCGATGCCAAGAACCAAACCACCAACTTTGTCTACGACGACCTCGGTCGACTGACCACGGTAATCGACCCCATTGTAGAAAGCGGTAGCGATAAAGTCGTCAGCATTACCTACGACGAACTCGGCAACCGCCTCACCTATACCGATCGTCTCAGTGAGGTCACCGAATACACCTACGACAACCTAAATCGCTTGTTGCAGGAAAATTACCTAGCCGATGGCATTACCGCTGAAAAGGTCTACGACCAATACGGCGATATGGTCTCCACCAGCTATGGCGGTAATACCTATATCTATACCTACGACGTAGCCCATCGCTTGCTGAGCAAAACCGATACCCGCAACAACCGCAGTATGAGCTGGGTTTATGACAGCGTGGGCAACCTAATACGTAAAACCAACTACGAAGGCGACCTGTACACCTACACCTACGACAGCGGCAATCGTTTGGTGGCCATGGCGATAGGGGAAGACCCTTTAATGCTTCACGCCAGTTATCACTACGACCCTGCGGGGCGCCTGCTCAGTCGTATACTCTCCAATGGTGCGGCCACACTTTATAACTACACTACCGACGGCTTCGTTACCTCAATAAAACAAATAGGGGCCGACGGCAATCAGCTTGACTTGCGCGAGTATGGGCACGACCAAGTGGGCAATATCACCAGGCTAACGGTTAATGGCGAAACGACCTACTATGCCTACGATCCGGCCTATCGGCTTACGAGCGTATATCAGTTATATGCTGATTGCGCTTCGGGGCCGTGTGGGCCAGTGAAGTGGCATGGTGTATTGGGCTATGCCTATGACAGTGTCGGTAACCGTGAAATGTTCCAAGATTATCAAACGGAAGAGACGTGGCACTATATCGTTGGCAATGGTAACCGCCTTAATGAAGTGCGCTCAGATAGTGTCACCGGCCCGCTGGTTTACAGCTTTAATTACGACGCCAACGGCAGTATGACAGCCAAGTTTAACGGTAGCGGTCAAGCGCTTTTAAATATCGACTACGACCAGCGCCGTTTGGCCAGTGTAATGGCGGTAGACAATGTGCCCAATAGTATGGCCTTTGAATACGACGCTAACGCTTACCGTATTGAAAAACAAAATAGCGCGGGTACTAAAAAATATTATTTAGAGGCCGAGCATTTGGAGTCTGTTTACGACGGAGATGATGAGCTGCAAGCGAATTATTTGCGCGGTTCGGTGGTAGATGAAATTATTAATGGCTTTGAGAAGAATGCCGCTACGGGCCAAATGGAAAATCGCACTTTCCATCACGACCAGGTGAATTCTGTTGTGGCGGTTACAGACCATAATGGGCAGGCGGTGCAAACTACTAGTTATGGGCCGTTTGGTGAAGCTTTGGGGGCGACGGGTTCGAGTCAAAATACGATGCAGTATACCGGGCGTGAGCAGGATGCGGAGAGTGGGCTCTATTATTATCGGGCACGGTATTATGATGCTGAGTTGGGTAGGTTTATTTCTGAGGATCCTTTGGGGTTTGAAGCTGGGATTAATTTTTATGCTTATGTCGGGAATAATCCTTTAATTTTTAATGACCCTGAGGGTGAGGTTCCCCATATTGTTATAGGGGCAGGCATTGGTGCGCTCCTTAGTGTTGGAGCACAGGGACTTGGTGATTTAGCTAGGCGAGAGTTTCGTGGTTATTCTGCATATGCTGGTGCGGCGGTTAGTGGGGGGCTTGCAGGCGGGTTAATTGCTGCTACTGGGGGAGCTTCGCTGCTTGTTACTGCTGGCGCTAGTTCATTGGGTGCAGTGTCAGGCACTTTCGTAACAGAGGGCTTGAATGCGATAGATGGAGCTCTAACGGGAGGCGACTACAATTTTAATGGTTATGAATTTTCTTCAGACTTGGTTATAGCGGCTGGCGGTGGCCTTCTTTTTGGCGCTGCTGGGAAATATGCTGATAATTTTCTTCCATCAACAGCTTCTTTGGCTGGAGCTATTTCGAGATATAATGCCGCTACTTTCGGGGGAGCTACATCAATTACAAGTAATGCGTTAGCTCCCCTTACCTATAGAACTACCGCCCAGCAATTGACTTCTGAGGCAGCTGGTTTTGGCTTTGGTACTGCTGATAATTTAACTGGAGAGTTTTTAGACTCTGTATTTGATTTTGGTGCCTCTGCATCATCAACCGCATCGCCCGGCGGTTATGATTTTAATTTTAATGATTCAGATTGGGATGTTCAGGGGTGGGATTTTGGGGCCTCAAGTGCAGGTGGTTTTGTACTCTATCCCAACAAACTTAATAATAACTATATTAATGTTGAAGTATACAGAAAATGATAAATTATTTTTGTATATCCTTCGCCTTGGTATTCGTCGAGGTAGCTCTAAGTTTATGCAGTAATTCAGGTGGCTGGTATCAACTAGCGTTAGATAAGTCGAAGTTGGCCAGTGGTGGTTGTGTTCTTTATCCGAACAAACTAAATGCGAATTTGGTGGGCCAAGTATATTAAAAATGAAGCATTCTAGGAGAAAATCCGTAAGGATAATTTTAATATGTACAGTGTTTTTTTTGGCTTTAATGTCTTCCATACTCTTTATGAGTCAATGGGATGTAACTCCTGATTATGAAAAAAAAATTCAGAAAGCTAGTGGACGTATCATTTCTTGTGAGCTTCGGTTGTTTGGTGGGCGCGCAGATAGGATGGCTTCAGTCAAAATATATTTATTTAGTGAAGGTGAGCTAGCTGTGAGCAGGTCGATGCCAAGGTATGAAGCTTTAAAAGTTATGGAAGTTTGCAAGTCGAACGATATGGTTTATGTTCAGTATAGAGTTCTTAAAACTGCTCTTAATTTTCGAGGATTTAATAGAATGGAAAGAGTGAGTTTTGGAACTTCTACGAATTAAAGGGGACAGATTTATTTAATTTCCTAAGAGAGAGTTAAGGATAGTTCTAAAAAATCGATATGTCCCAATTTTCGTGAGTACCCTGTTAAGTTTAAAAATATGTAGGAGTTGTTATGAAAATATTTATTGTAATTATGTTCTTAGCCTTTAGTAGCTCTTGCTATTCAATTAATGCTTGGTATTGGGGTGATGTGACTCAAATACAGACCTTGTCTGCTGATGGAAGTTTTAGAGTCTATTCAGATAATGCAAATATTGCAGAAACCTGTTCGAATAAGCGAGTGGACTTTCGCGTAGGCGACATGGGAACTGAGCGAACTAAAGCGGCATTGTCGTTGGCGATGACTGCTTTTGTAAGCGGCAAAGAATATGGTCTTGTAATTGATCTTCCTGCAGCGCAAGGGGCAATTTGTGTGGCGTCGGCAACAGCGACTCAAGGTGCAGGAATAAGATAAAATCAATGGGGTCAAATCAATGGATGGGGTCATACTCGTTGATTTCTATTTGTGCCCAAAGTAAAGCTGAGCCGTGTGGAAGCCGTATATGCAAGTAAATTGCGGCTTCCGTTTAATGCACTATTAGAAAATCAAAAGGAAATTCATATGAAGTTGAAGATATTCGCTGTATTTTTTTTGTTTCTAACAGGCAGCCCAGCATATTCAAAATATATTACGCCATTAGGCGGGCCGGGGGTCGACGTAACAAGAGTTTTTATACATCAAAATGGAGCAATATCCATTTATATAGCTGGTGAGACTGCAAACCTAGATGAATGTACCTCAACATTTCGAATATATATACCTGCAACAGTTGAAGGAAAAGATGCGATGTTATCAGTGGCACTCATGGCTTATGCATCTGGAAAGAAAATTGGAGCCCATGCATCTAATTGCGGTACCACTCCATTCTGGGGCGGTACTGTAGATGTTCCC
>JBLHGN010000104.1:0-11475 GCA_047616325.1 Lentisphaeria bacterium | reverse complement strand
AATCGAGCCCAATCGAGCGGCCTCACTTCTAGGGCACGGGTATATAACTTCTCGGCCTTTTGAAGCTCGTTTTGCTTAATAAACAGTTCGCCAAGAATTTTTTGAGCTGTCGTTGAATAGCGATTCTCGGCAATGGACAGATCGATAAGTAGATCCATAGCCTTACCAACATCTCCCGCATCAAGCGCATTGTAGCTAGCTTTAAGCACTTCCCTCTGTACCAGCAAACGGGCCATTCGCTGCTGAAGCATCAAACCCGTAATCGGTTTCATTAGGTAGTCATCTGGTTCGCAGTCGTAGGCCGACATAACAATATTGCGACTGGCCTCGGCGGAAACCATAATAAAAATATTCCGACGGGTTATGCTCTTTCGAAAGCGAAGCTCTTCAAGCACGTGCTGGCCGCTGCGGCCTGGACCTAAATCATAATCGCATAGAATCACATCAAATGATTTTCGGTCACACCTATCGATTACTTCTTCGCCATTTGAGGCGCTATCAATGTCCGACACACCCAAATTAAGCAGCATGCCATTTACAGTATTGCGAAAACTGCTGAAATCGTCAGCGATGAGCACCGATATGCCCTGGTAGTTAATTTGGCTCACAAATAAGAACTTCCCCAATTCAGGTTTCTTCACTCATTTCAAGTGTAGTCGATGCTAAGAGCACGAGCTAAATCAGCCTTTAAAATTTCTTCGGGCGTCGGTAAAGATAAAAGTTACGACGCTCGGGACTAAAAACGTCTAAAATGACCCTCCTGATATCAACTGAATCACTATTGCAACGCATTCACCATGAAGACTGGCCACAATACGCCCCAAACGACAGACACTCTTTACTCTAAGCCTCAAATACAAACTATTGATTTTGTTTTTGACGACAAGGTTGTCGATGTATTTCCGGACATGATAGAACGTTCAGTTCCAGGATATTCCACCATCATTCACATGATTGGACAGCTTGCCCAACGCTACGTCCAGAAAGGAACCCACTGCTACGACCTGGGATGCTCCTTAGGTGCGGCAACACTAAGCATGCGCCATCGCATCCAAACTGAAGGCGCTTCAATAATTGCAGTAGATAACTCACCCGATATGATTAAGCGCTGCCAAACACTCATAGATGCCGACATCGGCAAGACCGACGTTGAAATGTGCCTCTCGGACATACTCGATGCACCTATTCACAATGCATCCGTTTGTGTGTTGAACTTTACCCTGCAGTTTGTGCCGCTTTCACAGCGCACGCGGCTGCTGAAAAAGATATACCATGGCATGGTACCTGGTGGCATTCTGGTAGTTTCTGAAAAGCTTAATTTTGACGACAGTCACCACAGCTCATTAATGACAGAATTGCACCACTACTTCAAGAAAACTAACGGTTACAGTGAGCTGGAAATAGCCCAAAAACGCAATGCCATAGAGAATGTGCTGGTACCGGAAACCTTTAACGCTCACAAACAGCGGCTGGAAAACATTGGTTTTGTGGGCATTGAAACCTGGTTTCAATGTTTCAACTTTGCATCGTTTATTGCGTTTAAAGAAGTAGATGCCAAATGATTGATTACTCAACACTGCTTCGTGATCTCGAAGGTTCAGACCTAGGCCCCTGGCTGACCTCTCTGCCCACACAAATAGAAAGCGGTCTTTCGGCTGAGCGCTACGGCGATCTCCCCAAGTGGCTTGAAGCACTCGCTAGTCTGCCAAAGATTGCACCTTCTTCTATTAACCTAAGTAAGGGAGTGAGCATTGGCAGCGCCACGGATTGTAGACCAGCGGAGCACGCAGCGACACGAGAGGCTCTGCAAGCTCTAATCCCCTGGCGAAAGGGGCCATATTCAATATTTGATATTGACATCGATACCGAATGGCGGTCGGACTGGAAGTGGGAGAGACTACTCCCCCATATTGCCCCACTTTCTGGCCGCACCATCCTAGACGTTGGGTGCGGCAATGGGTATCACTGTTTACGCATGCTGGGTGAAAAAGCTAGGCGAGTTATTGGGATTGATCCGTCCCCAAGGTTTATCGTGCAGTTTTATATGTTAAAACACTTTCTTGGAGATATTGCCGCCGACCTGATTCCTGTGGGGATTGAAGGCTTACCTAAAAAATTAGCGGCCTTTGATACAACATTTTCAATGGGCGTGTTATACCATCGCCGCTCACCTATGGGTCACTTGAAAGAACTACAAGACACCCTTGTACCAGGCGGCGAACTTGTGCTTGAAACACTAATCATCGACGGCCAATTAGGGGATTGCCTAGTGCCCGAAGGTCGCTATGCCAAAATGAATAACGTATGGTTTATTCCTAGCGAGGCCAGCCTAATCAGCTGGCTAACAAAATGCGGTTACACCAATGTTCGCTGCGTTGACACCTCTGTAACAAATACTCAGGAACAGCGATCTACCGCGTGGATGAAATTTCACTCGCTGCCAGATTTTCTCGACCCAGAGAATCCACAAAAAACTGCTGAAGGTCACCCTGCACCCATGAGGGGAATATTTATTGCAAACAAACCCAGTAGCATGAGACTAAGGCCCGCAGCATTCAAATCACCTACATAGGCATGAATTGGCTAAAGGCAAAACACTCCAAACACCAAGGGATACAATGACTATACGCACAATACGCGTCGATTATACCGATAAAAAACAGCTGAGCGACCTGGTTTCTATGCTCATTGTTTATTCCGCAGATGCAATGGGTGGAGGCCAAGCCCTATCATGTAACTTGGCACAAAAGGCCGTGCGAGAATTAGCCAAACGGGCTTACGCGTTTAGTTTTTTATGTTACGACGACGAACAAGCCGTGGGTTTTGCCAACTGTTTTGAAAGCATGTTGACCTTTACGGCAAAGCCCGTAATCAATATTCACGATCTTGCTGTCATTCAAGAATATCGCGGCCAAAGGCTCAGCTATAATCTTTTGCAAGCTGTTGAAGAGTTTGGTTTAAGCAAACAGGCATACAAAGTCACCCTCGAAGTACTCGAAGGTAATATTCCTGCACGCATAGCCTATGAGAAATTTGGTTTTGCTGGTTACGAACTGGACCCACAATTTGGCAAAGCGCTGTTTTGGCAAAAAATTATAGACCTATAATAATGTCGTCGTAAATACAGTGGGTTTTCTCTAGCACAGCCCCGCGCGCATTACGCCCTTATTCATCAAAATTCACCTACGTGTATTTTGGTTTTACCCTTTAAGTCGAAAGTAATTACATGATTCAATTGCTAGGCGTTCATCTACAACGCGGCGTAAAAATGCTGCTCGATCAAGCAGACCTAACCATCCACCCTGGTCAAAAATGGGGCTTGATTGGCGCCAACGGCTCGGGGAAATCCACTTTATTCAGCATGTTGCTGGGCAAGGTTCACGAAGACGCCGGACAATGTCTGGTGCCAAAACAATGGCAAATTTCACATATGGCGCAAGAAGTCGGCACCAGCCGACAGACGGCCTTGGACTACGTAGTTGACGGCGACCATGAGCTGAGGCTGGTGCAGGCAGCCATAGACAATGCCGACAATCACGGTGAAAAACTGGCCACCCTGTTCGGCAAAATGGAAGCGATGGACGGCTATACCGCAGTGGCGCGAGCACAAAGACTATTGCACGGCCTGGGCTTTAAGACTGAGGACGACCAACGCCCCGTAAATGACTTCTCCGGCGGTTGGCGCATACGCCTCAACCTAGCCAAGGCGCTGATGTGCCGTTCAGACCTACTGCTACTAGATGAGCCTACCAACCACCTGGATTTGGATGCAACGGTCTGGCTAGAGCAGTGGTTGCTCAATTATAAGGGTACGCTACTTATTATTTCCCACGACCGAGACTTCCTCGATAACGTCATTAACTCCATTGTCAGTCTGGACAATCAAAAACTTGTGGCATACAGCGGTAATTACTCGGCCTACGAGCTCCAAAAAGCTGAAAGGCTAGCACAGCAATCGGCCGCCTTCGCAAAACAGCAGGAGCGTGTTGCAGAAATTGAAGATTTTGTTCGCCGTTTTCGCGCCAAAGCCACTAAGGCAAAGCAGGCTCAGAGCCGTTTAAAAGAACTGGAGCGCATGGAAAAGATTGCGCCCGCACATATCGACTCGCCCTTTACCTTTCGTTTTCCCGAACCTGACAAAATCCCAAATACGCTTATAACCTTAAGCGAGGCGGCCATTGGTTATAAAACAGACGCCGATAGCGAAAAAATTCTTGCGAACAGTATTGAATTAAGCGTACTCGCAACCACTAGAATCGGGTTGCTGGGACACAACGGTGCAGGTAAAACCACCCTAATTAAAACACTCTCAAAGAATTTACCTCTATTAGCAGGAAACCTGGTTGAGGGGCTGCATCTTAAAATTGGCTACTTTGCTCAACACCAACTGGAAGCCTTAGATCTAAACTCTTCGTGCGCTTTACACTTACAACGATTAAATGCCAAAGCAACAGAACAGGAAATTAGAAATTTTCTTGGCGGTTTCGGCTTTCAAGGCGATCGCGCCTTCGAAAACATTACCCATTTTTCTGGTGGTGAAAAAGCACGCTTGGCACTAGCCATAGTCGCCTGGCAAAAACCCAATCTATTGATACTCGACGAACCCACCAACCACCTCGACCTCGAAATGCGCCATGCCCTCACCTTGGCACTACAGGGCTTTAGTGGAGCCCTGGTAGTGGTATCTCACGATCGTCACCTGCTACGAAATACGGTGGATGATTTTTACTTGGTCGATGGCGGAAAAGTGCAGGCTTTCGATGGAACTCTTGAAGATTATCAGCGCTGGCTCGCCAATGAGGATATAAGCTCCAACCAAATTTCAAATGGGCCAAACGTAAGTTCGGCGCCAGAATCTTCCCCAGGAAAAACAGAACTCGGCACTAAAGCTGATAAAAAGGAACAGCGTCAAATTGCTGCCCAGCAGCGTGAGAAACTAAAGCCGTTGAGCAATGCCGTGAAAAAACTGGAAAAAGAAATTGAAGACCTACACTGCCTATTAAGCAGCTTAGAAACAAAGTTAAGCGACCCAGAACTTTACCAAAGCGGTGGCAAATTGTTAGAAAATTTATTACTGGAGCAAGGGCAAACTCGCTATATGCTGGAGGAGAAAGAAGAGCTATGGATGGACAAAAGTGAGCAACTAGAAGCGCTGCAAAACGCTGCATCGTAGTGTCTATAATTTGATAGACACGGAAAGCATCTCTTTAAAATTATCGATACACATTATTGGATGGTGCTTTTTCAAGCGATCTATATGGTGGGCGCCATAACTCACTGCAATTTTACGCATGCGAATTTCACTGGCCATCGCCATGTCGTATTCGGTGTCGCCAACCATTACAGCATCGTGAACATCGACCGAAAACTCAGCCAGTAATTCATTCAGCATTAGGGGGTTTGGTTTTGATGCTGTTTCGTCAGCGCAGCGCGTGGCATTGAAAAAGCTACCCAATTTTACATTTTTTAGCACCCGATCCAAACCGCGACGGCTTTTTCCTGTGGCGATGGCCAAGGTATAACCACTATCGCGCAGGGTCTCGAGAGTTTCCATTACGCCAGGGAAAAACGGCGATGGCTGCGTATCTTCACGAACAAAATGGTTCGCATAGGCCGCTCTCAGCTCTTTAATATCGTCGGCCTGAATTTCTGGGTAAAGCGCAACAATTGCTTCTGGCAAGCCCAAACCAATAATGTTCTTTATTACATCGTCATCCAAGATCGACAAATTAGCATCTTCAGCTGCCATTTGCATACATCGTACGATCTTTGCCGTGGAGTCACAAATTGTACCGTCCCAATCGAAGATGAAAAACATATCAAGCTCGTTTCACGAGTGGTGTTTCGCATCTAAGACAGAGCGTTAATTCGGCTGTCACAACGCAACCAACTTTTCTAATCCCCTAGATAAGTCGTTCGGCAGCGGTGCCTCGGCTTGAATTAACTCGCCATTCTCTAACTTAAAAGCCAGTGAGGTTGCGTGCAAAAATAAACGCTTTAAGCCAAGGTGCTTCATGTTTTTATTGAGTTCCTCGTCGCCATATTTATCATCGCCAACTATTGGGTGACCGGCATGCAAAGCGTGAACTCGTATTTGGTGAGTGCGACCGGTGAGCGGCTTGGCCTGCACCAAGGTGGCATTTTGAAAGCGTTTGACAATTGAAAACTGGGTAACCGAAGGCTTTCCGTCTGAAGTTACGCGCACAACCCTTTCGCCACTTAGCAGCTCATTTTTGCGCAACGGCGCATCAACGCGGCCTAAATCACTCGGCCAGCGACCTCGAACAAGAGCCAGATAGCGCTTATCAATACCACCCTCGGCTCTCAACAAAGCGTGTAACTCACGTAGCATTGACCGCTTTTTAGCCACCATAATGCAGCCAGAAGTATCTCGATCTAGGCGGTGAACAAGCTCCAGATAGTGACAATCGCTGCGAATCTGGCGTAAGGCTTCCACCATTCCCAGGTTAACCCCCGACCCTCCGTGCACAGCTAATCCGGAAGGCTTATTAAGTATTATTAACTTACTAGACTCATACACAACAGCGCAGGTAAGAACATCGGCTAGGCCGGTACTTACTTTTGGAATTTCATTTACATCTCCCACACGTACGGGCGGAACGCGTACCACATCGCCTTCTTGAAGCTTTCTTTCAGGCTTAGCTCGGCCTTTGTTGATACGAACCTCACCCTTCCTTATTATTCGATATATCAAAGACTTAGGAACTTTTCTTAAATTTCGTATCAAGTAATTATCGAGGCGTTGGCCGGCTTCATCTTGGGCGACAGTTAGAAATTGAACAGAATCAGACATCTACTATGAGTTTCGCATTGATTTAATGAAGCGGGCATCATACTCGCATTCATTATGCTAGCAAAATTTACATACCCCTTTACGTCAAAAAGCATCAAACTACATCTATGCTCACAAGTGAAGAGTCTAGGCCTTGGGCCATCCCTCAGTTTACAGACACCCTGAAAAGGGATATCAAAAAGCCTCAAAAAGCCCCTTTAAGTATCTGTTTTAATTACCAAAAAGAAATACTATTTTTACCGACAGCGGGTTTTAATTTGTACGGCCACACACTTCAGTGTTATATTGAGGGGTAATCGACGATATATTAGAAAAAAGCATAATAAGCACGAAACAATTATTCTATTTTCATGTCGACAATGGTGGAAGTCGAAGCAACGGCACCAAACGCATACGCCCTAGCCTCTTCCTATACAAAATAAATTAGGTGTTTAACCATGCTATCTATGGTTAAACAAATGCAAACTAGCGCACGAAAAAGTCGTGTATTGCAGCTAAATGAACCGTTGAGTTAGTAGGTGTATTTAAAGCAAGACCCTAAGGTCCAACAAGCATATGTTAACGATGGTGCTCATCAGTAAGATCAAACCGTACTGGAAGCAGCAAATAAATCGTAAGCGTATGCAAAAGCTTTAAATAAACTAAGATGGGCTCAAAGAAGTTACCAAAAACAAAGTAGTGCTGCTGTAGTGGCGAACGTCTTTCAAAAGAAGCTGCCCTTCAATACAGCGCATACGGCACAATCTAAAGCGAGCAAATATTGAGCCCGCAAAGAAAGCGCCCTGCGATTATCTGCACCGAACTCATAAAGAGCCTTGGTGCAAGGGTCCGTATTTCTCACATATGAAATCGTCCCAACGCAGCTAACGTAAAACACTGGCAACTGAATATAACCCACTTGGATCTGTCGACCAACCATTGCATAAATAGTTACTTAAAACAGCCCTAAACACGAACGTGTGTAAGGGGTGGTTAGAAAAACACAGGTTTTCGACCCTATTGCTATTGACTTTAGTTAGTTGCAGCTAGTGGTAGCCCGCTCTGCAGTTATTCACACTGTCTAGCGTTTTTCAGAGCAACAATTTTTGTCAACCATATCGCCGCAATTCACGATCTCAAGTAGTGCCATATACGAGATCTAATCTTAATGAAAAGAATGTTAATAAACGCGACTCAACCCGAAGAAATGAGGGTTGCGCTCGTCGATGGACAGTGGCTATACGACCTCGACATTGAAAACCGTCTGAGAGAACAAAAAAAGGCCAACATTTACAAAGGTAAAATCACCCGCGTAGAGCCAAGCCTTGAAGCGGCTTTTGTAGAATATGGCGCCGAGCGTCATGGCTTCCTACCGCTAAAAGAAATCTCCCGCGAATATTTCGAAAAACAACCCAAAGATCAAGACGGTCGAGCCCGCATTAAAGACCTCGTCAAAGAGGGAACTGAGGTTATTGTTCAGGTTGACAAGGAAGAGCGAGGCAACAAAGGTGCCGCCCTCACTACATTTATCAGCCTTGCCGGCCGCTACCTCGTTCTTATGCCCAACAATCCGCGTGCAGGTGGCATTTCTCGCCGAATTGACGGCGACGATCGCACGGAACTCAAAGACGCTTTAGGACAAATCGAAATTCCCAAGGGAATGGGCATTATTGTACGTACAGCCGGTATTGGCCGCGGCGCAGAAGAGCTGCAGTGGGATCTTAACTATTTAATTAAGCTCTGGACCGCGGTTAAAGACGAGGCCGACAGCTCCAAGGCCCCGCATTTTCTATTCCAAGAAAGTAACGTAATTATTCGTGCGGTACGAGACTACCTGCGCCCCGACGTTGGCGAAGTGTTAATTGACAACCAGGAAGCTTTTGATCTGGCTTGCGCGTTTGTACAACAGGTGATGCCGAATTACGCCAGCAAGGTGAAATTTTACCAAGAGTCCGTACCTCTCTTTAATCGTTTTCAGATTGAAGGCCAAATCGAAACTGCCTTCGAACGAGAAGTAAAACTACCATCGGGCGGCGCCATCGTAATTGATGTCACCGAAGCATTGGTCAGCATTGACATCAACTCTTCAAGAGCCACAAAAGGGGTCGACATCGAAGAAACTGCCCTGCAAACCAACCTTGAAGCTGCCGACGAAATTGCACGCCAATTGCGGCTGCGCGACATTGGCGGCTTAATTGTAATCGACTTTATTGACATGCAACCGGTTAAAAACCAACGCGCTGTAGAAAACAGAATTCGTGACGCACTTGAGGTGGACAGAGCCAGGGTGCAAGTCGGTAGAATTTCTCGCTTCGGTCTGCTTGAAATGTCACGCCAACGACTACGCCCATCGCTTGAAGAAACAACCTCCAAAATCTGCCCAAGATGCAGCGGACAAGGCACTATCCGCAGCACAAAATCATTGGCGCTGTCGATCCTTCGACTTCTTGAAGAAGCCGCACAGAAAGAGCGAAGCGTCGAAATTCGTGCAGTAACACCGGTTTCGGTTGCCACTTTTCTTTTAAATGAAAAGCGCGGAGCAATTTCCGATATAGAGAAGCGTCACAACACTCGGGTAGTAATACTGCCTAATGCCGAGATGGTCACCCCTCATTTCGACGTTCACCGCTTGCGCGATGATGAGCTGGATGAAGCTGAGTCTAGCTATAAAATTGAATTAGCCAGCGCTGAAACCGCCAACGAAGCCCTACAAGAGAACAAAGCGCCTATCAATCTGCCCAAGCCAGCAGTGCAACAGGTCTCTCCCTCGCAACCGGCGCCAGCGGCACCAATCAAAGTAATTGCTAGTACTCCAGGCCTTATCAGTAAAATTATCGCTTCCATCGTAGCCCTATTTTCTATGCAGTCGCAGAAGATTGAAAAAAATGGAACCGAAAGAAAATCCTCGAATGAGCGACACTCAAGAGGTGGAAACCGACGTAACCAGAATCAAAATAGAAACCGTAAAGGTGGTCCACGCAGAAAAGACGAGGATGAAATTACCGACAACCTCGGCAATAAGTCACGCGACACATCTGACCAAAACCAGCGAAGCAAGCAAACCCCTGACCAAGAAAATCCGAATCCGCGCCCCCAAGGGCGTAATCGCGGCCGCAATTCTGGACGTCAAAATCCCCGAGACAAAAACAAAGAAAATCAGACAAATGAAAGTCGAGTGTCCGAAACTCAGCAAAATCAAAACACCGATGCTGCAAAAATACCAGAAAATGAAGCCGCTCGCCCCCCTAAGCGGCCAGCTAATCGACGCGCTAAGTCGCAACAGCGACAGAGAGGACCGAGACCAGAAGAGGCACCCGCCCAGAACGCCGTCGCTGAACTTCAGAACTCTGCCTCAGCCGACAACAATACTGCAAACGCTATAGCGGTAAACTCATCGACAGACGTTCAGAGCAGCGCCGTTACGTCGACGCAAACGGAATCACGTGATCATTCAGCACCCGAACGTTCACGCAAACCTCAGGGCTACAAATCGCAGGAAAATGCGCCCAAGACCAATGCCGCAGCCAGTGTTCCAGCTCCATCAGACGCACCTACCTCCAACCCAATCAAGGATGACGCGGACGAATCAAAAGAAAAGGCTGTTAGCCCGCAAACTAAATTTGCTGCAAAAGCTCCCGAACCCAAAGAAACTCCGCAAGCTCCAAATAAGACTGCGGAGACTGCTACCGAAGAAACAAACAAAAAGTCCACCTCAACCGAGGCAGAAACCGCTGCTGCGACTTCAGAGACGACCACTCAAACAACTGAGGCCAAACCGACTGCAGGAGCAGAAAAGCGCAAAGATGCTGCGCAAGAACCACGTGAGATTAAGCGATCACCGAACGATCCTCGCTCACGCCCCAAGCCGGCCACAAATGTACTAGTGTCCAATGTTAGCTACGATGTAAAAATGAGTCGCGCACTGGATACCACCAACCCTGTAAATATTGAGAGAAACCCTCGAAATATTACAAGACCGGCCAACGATCCGCGTGCCGCAGCCGTAGAACAGCCAGAAAAAAACACTGAAGTTTCAAACGATTAGTATTTTCTACTAAAAAACATAGGGTTATGACTTGTTCCTAGCGTAATCCTATGTATAATCTGCGTCCTTCTGGTGGGGTGGCTGAGTGGCCTAAAGCGGCGGTCTTGAAAACCGTTGAGTGTTAAAGCTCCCAGAGTTCGAATCTCTGCCCCACCGCCAAATATAATAGCTCGTCCATCGGACGGGCTATTTTTTTTGGGAAACGAGGTAGATATGAGAACTCTGACAGCTCGAAAATGTGCCTAGAGCACATGTGTACAGCGCAACCACCCGCTAACAACTTACAACTGAACAACAGGGGAACAAAGTTCCATATGAATATTTAATCCTTCTGCAGTTCTCGCTCAGCCCAGACCCCATATAGATCAAGGCCTTCAGCTGAGCTTAAAATACACCTTTCGCGCTATTTCTAAAACATCTTCCGCTTTAAAAAGCTCAAACAAAGCTTGACAGGATTTTTCGATTTTTTGCCCCCGGGTAACCCTCCTTCTCCTCTCAGCCCTTAAGGGTAGCCAGGGGCCGCGTTGCCGTCACTATCCAGGTTTTTTGAAAACGCCCTCGGATTGCATCGATTAAAGCTCGCTATAGGTCTTACGCGAGACCGAAAAAACCCATGGTACTATCCAGCCGTTCGTTT
>JBLHGN010000103.1:0-11578 GCA_047616325.1 Lentisphaeria bacterium | reverse complement strand
GAGAGTTTGTCTATGGTGTACGAGCAAACCGCTGTCGCGCTTCCATTGGTAGAGAAGAAATACGGAATCCGCGTTTCCGATATCACAGACAGAAGCATGCTCGCCACGTCAATGTATATTTTGGCAGTACGTGCTGACGTCGCCGACGAAGTAGTGCGAACTCGTCTTCCCGCGCAGATAAAAATTGGACCTGTAGAGCGTATTCGCCAATTAGTAAATGCCGCTATGCCTGGCATTCAAATTAAGCCCTTACCGGTTGCGCCGCGTCAAATTCCCTTTCGTTCGGGTTACACGTATTTTGAACTGGAGCGCAACAGTACGTTTTGGAAGGAACTGCAAACATCCGGTGGTTTTGCCGTACATATAGGCGGTGACTTTCCTGGTTTAGAATTAGAGTTTTGGGCTGTGCGCGTATAAAATCCAAAATTTTTGTAAAAACGCTTAGCCTTCGCCAGAAAAAGCCCCATTAATGAATGACGCTGCGCTAATCTACACAATAAAAAATATCAGGATCACATCAGTAGGAAATTATTATGTCCTCGGACGATTCAGACAGAACGGTTTTTAAGCCGGCCATAAGCGGCAGCCCGGATCATACGCTTATGCGTCCAATGCCTGGTGGGCGAAATTTTGGAGACTCCGGCAATACTCTGCAGCAGCCTGCCCCACTAGCGGGCGTGGTGCCTAGGAATGCTCAGCGCCAGGCGCCAGCAATGGATTCACAGGCGTCATACTTTCGCATTGCATCCGGCCTCAACCCCTTGGTGGATGCCGCTTCACCGTTAATAGCCGTGTTCGAGAAAACGCGAAAATCCATGAGTCACCCAAATGTTGGCGGGCTCCATCAGCGCTTAACAAGCGAAATACGAATCTTCGAAACTCGTGTACGCGAGATGGGCGTAGCCCCGGAAATTGCTTTATCCACCCGCTACCTGCTGTGCTCGGCACTAGACGAAGCCGTGCTTAATACCCCGTGGGGGAGCGACAGTGCTTGGGCACAGCGTACATTACTGAGTGTTTTTCACAATGAAACATCGGGCGGTGAAAAATTCTTTTTGATTCTCGATAGAGTGCGTCAATCGCCAGCAGAGAATATTAACGTTCTCGAGCTTATCTATATTTTGTTGAGTTTAGGGTTTGAGGGGAAATATCGATTGATGTCCCGTGGCCGCGACGCAATAGAAACCATAAGAGACGACTTGTTTTCAATTATTCGTAATTATCGTGGGGAATACGAGCGGAATCTTTCCGATCGATGGCAGGGGCTTGGTCAGTCAAAAAATACGCTCGCACACTATATTCCAATGTGGGTAATCGTAACTCTGGTGGTGGCATTACTGTTTTTTGGTTTTTCAGGTTTTCGCTATTGGTTATACGAAACAGCAACCCCGGTGTATGAGCAACTTGAAACCATTTCCACGGCAGCTATTGACGAACAGCCTTTGGAAAATAAAAACGTTAAATAAATCGCAGATTACCAAACTAGGCATAGATGTTTGTTGATGTACAAAACTAAAACAAAAAATATTGACCATTAGTTGCGAAATAATTCACGGAATACGATTTCAAAATGAAAAAAATATTAAGATTTTTTATACACCCTATAGTGATCTCGATAGTAGGGTTGATATTGGTGTCTCTGCTTATTTGGTTTGCTGGTCCGGCCATTAAGTTCGGCGAACAAAATAAAGCACCCCTCGCCAGCGAGGTGGCGCGTTTACTTTGCATTATGATAGTGCTTATATTGTGGGGGCTGAATAATCTACGCGTTCAAATAAAGAGCAAAAGAAACAATAAAGAGCTAGTGGAAGATCTTGGTGTAAATCAAAAAGAACTGCAAAAAAGTGCAGAAAGTGGACAGGCATCCGAAGAAATACAGCAGCTTGATAAGCGCTTTCAACATGCGCTTGCAACACTTGAAAGGCTTAAATTCAGTGGCGCCGGTAGAAAAAAGGCACTCTACGAATTACCTTGGTACATAATTGTTGGGCCTCCCGGTTCGGGAAAAACTACGGCCTTGGTAAATTCCGGTTTGGAATTTCCGCTCGCGGAACAGTTTGGTAAGGGTGCCTTACAAGGAGTAGGGGGTACGCGGAATTGCGACTGGTGGTTTACCAATTCTGCGGTGCTAATAGATACCGCGGGGCGATACACCACGCAGGATAGTCATCGAGTAATAGACAGCTCAGCCTGGGAAGGTTTTTTAAATTTGTTAAAGCGCAATAGACGGCGACGCCCCATAAATGGAGCCATCGTCGCAATAAGCCTATCCGACCTGCTAGCCCAAACTGAAGATGAGCGTGTTCAGCATGCTAAAGTCATTCGAACTCGACTCGACGAGTTGATGGACAAACTGCAAATACGCTTCCCAGTTTATCTCATGTTTACTAAAGCCGATTTGGTTTCAGGTTTCCGAGAGTTTTTTGAAGATCTAAATAAAGACGACCGCGACCAGGTGTGGGGCGTGTCGCTTCCCAATGCTCCCAAGCCTTCACAAAGTCCAGATTTCGAATATTTTAGTCAGCATTTTGGTGCGCTGTTAAATCGTCTTTGCGATCGGGTGTTGTGGCGGGTACATCAAGAGCGCAATGTTCAGCGTCGAGCAAGTATCTACGGCTTTCCTCAGCAAATGGAAAACCTAAAAAGCATAGCTGAGTCTTTTGTTCGACAAACCTTTGTGCAAAACAGATATCAATACCAACCCTATTTGCGCGGTGTGTATTTTTCTAGTGGTACTCAAGACGGCACGCCCATCGATCGCATGATGTCGTCTATTTCGGCCAACTTTGGCTTTTCCCGCGAGAGTATTCAAGCCTCTAATCAACAGGGTAAAAGTTTTTTTCTCGGCCGCTTATTTCGCGATGTGATATTTCCAGAGTCGGAATTGGTTGGGTCAAATACTCGCTACGAAGCCTTTATGCGATGGGGCCAGCGAGCCGTAATATTGGGTCTAACTATTGTTACTGTATCTATTGTTCTGGTGTGGACAGGTAGTATGACACGCCATAAAATGTATATGACGGAGGTAGGTGCCTTAACTAATGAGTTTACCGCACAATACTCACGCATTAGTCCTTGGAATAAAGATATTCGTGCGGTACTGCCTTCGCTTAATGCTCTGGCTTCGGCAAGTGTGGTGTACGATCAAGAGGAGCATCCTTGGCTATCGGGTATAGGCTTATACGACAGCAGGGTGGATACCGAAGCCAATAAAGCTTACGAGCTGTATCTTAAAAAGATGTTCTTGCCAAAAATTATAGATGAGCTAGAAACTACCTTGGCGCGTGGTCATTCAGGTGGCGATCTATACGATAATTTTCGCCTATATGTCATACTAAACAAGCAAGATAAGTTGGACCGGTTAGCCTTAGCCGAATGGTTTAAAACGGTGTGGGACGAGAAATATCCGGGCGAAGCAACGCGTCGACAAGAACTTAATATGCATCTTGGTACGCTTCTGGATTTAGGTTTTGAACCCATCGAACTTAAACCAAGCATAGTTAAGCAAACGCGCGAATTATTGCTGCAGGTTCCCGTCGCCAGTCGCATATACGCGAGGGTGAAAACGAACCCTGTGTATATGCAAGAAGTTAATGTGTTAAATGAATTTGGCGAGCTGGCTAGAACCGTCTTTAATCTAGATGAAAAAACTCGCGAAGCACTCAAAATACCTATTCTTTACACCTTAGGTGGTTACAATAATGCAGATTTCTCAACCTCGTCTCCGGTGCTCAACGATGTTACTAGTGAAAGTTGGCTGCTCACCGACGATGATAGTGAGAACGTTGACTTTATTACAGATGACCTAGATGAAATGAGTAAGCAGGTGCAGGATCAATACCTGACCGACTATGCCAAAACCTGGAGCGATCTTTATCGCTCACTGGAAATTGTTCAGTTTAGAAGTCTGCGTCAAGCCAATGATGTTTTGATGAGCATCACCGACCCGGTATACTCACCCTTACGTTCGGTGCTTGAAGTGGGGGTTGGCAACACCGAACTTACTCCGGCCATTGAAGGTATTGGCGTGGTGGAAGATAATGCTCGCGGTATGCGTGCGAGGCAACTTGCAAAAATGGCCAGTTTTGCCGCCGACAATAGAGAGTCCACTAAAGTGGACAAACGCTTTAACGAGTTACATGTGCTCATGCGCGAGGGTTCGCGCGGCGCGGCCCCCATCGAAACTTGGCTTCAGCGTATACAACAAATGCAGACCTTCGTAGCCGATGTCACTATGGCACCCGATCCAGGTCAAAAAGCCTATGAAATTGCTGTAGATCGCTATCGAAGTGGCTCGACAAATCCAATTGTAACGCTGCGAACTTACGCCAAAACAGCGCCAGAGCCTTTAGGGCGATGGCTGTCGAGTTTGGCCGACGAGACTTGGCGAACGATAATGGGAGCCGCTCACGAGTATGTGAATACTGAGTGGCGTAACCAGGTTTACGCGCCTTACTCTCGCGCCTTGGCGGGGCGCTATCCGTTAAACCGGCATTCTAGTGATGAACTAGCTCTGTTCGATTTTAGCGAGTTTTTTAAACCGGCAGGTACAGTAGATGCTTTTTTTGAAGCGTATATGAAACCCTTTATCGATACCCGTAATGGCTGGAACAATAGAGTGGTGGATAATTACAGCATCGGTTTTTCTAATGCTTCTGTAGGTCAGGTGCGAAAAGCGCTCGCGATTAAGGATGTGTTTTTTCGTACAAATCCCGATTCTCCCACTATCAATCTTGAGCTAAAACCATTAAATATGAACGAGGAAGACGCCCAGTTTACACTCGATGTCGGCGATACTCGTATTACGTATAAGCACGGGCCCAAGTTTTGGAAACCGGTGACGTGGTCTGGTGCAGACGAAGGTAAGCGCATTCGAGTTATTATCGAAGATCTAAACGACACTACTCACGAGCAAATCTACTCGGGTCCGTGGGCGTGGTTCCGCCTGATGGATGCATCTAACGTGCGCCGTACAAGTAGTTCTAATATTTATCAAATCACGTTTACGGCATCGCGTTCCGGAGACAGTAAAATCCATCAGATTGTATATGAAGGGAAAACAAAAAGTATTAATAACCCCTTCAGTAACGATCTATTGGGCGCGTTCAGTGCGCCGGAGTCACTGTAAATGTTGAACAAAAATGCTACAGGTTTGTTTGGAAAACTTCCCGCCCATGGCGATTTTATCTATAGAGATTTATCGCCAACCTTTGTTAATATTTGGGATGAATGGCTTCAAGGCTATGTGGGAAGTTCGCGAGAGCAATTGGGTGATGCGTGGTTGGAAATATATCTTACAAGCCCGGTATGGCGCTTTGCATTTTCTGAAGGCGTTATAGATGGGAACAGCTGGGCAGGCATTATATTACCCAGCGTTGATAGAGTTGGACGCTATTTTCCGTTTACCGTTGTCGCCTGTCTTCCTCAGCAGGCCAACCCTGTTGATTTTGTTTGTTCCAGGCAAGGCTGGTATCAAGCCATGGAAGACGCGGCACTCAAGGCGCTGTATGGTCAACTGCAGCTAGAAGGTCTCGTCGAAGAGCTAAACGACATCAACCCAATGGTAAAGAGTGTCTATATCAAAAATGCGCCGTTGGAGCACCTTAATAATCTAGTGATAAAGAATGCCAGTGTGGAACAAGCACCACAAACAATACTTCCCTATATGCTCGATGCGTGTTTGGTGCAATCGTTAAAAAGTTACAGTGTATGGAGCACCAAAGGTTCGGAGTTGATCGAGCCGTGTATGTTTGTTTCGAAGGGTTTGCCTCAATTGGGAGGCATTGCTGCCATGATGGACGGGCAGTGGGCGCAACGAAATTGGCAGGAACCTTTTACATTGAAGGCACGTTAGGTTTTTACATGGCAAATATTCAAAACATTATGGTGCAGACACCCAATTCATTCGAATTCTTGCATTCGAGACGTGCACTATGACAGATACAACGTATCGACGACCAATAGCGTGGAAGAGCTACCACCTTACCGATGTTGGATGTGTGAGAGCAGCGAATGAAGATGCCTTGGTTTGTGTTCCCGAAACTTGTCTTTGGGGGGTTGCCGATGGTATGGGCGGGCACGAAGTCGGCGATGTGGCCAGCCAAAAAATCGTTGATAGCCTGCAAAACCTAGGCGGCTTTCAACACCTCAGCGATTATGTAGACGCTGTTGAAAATGCAATTATTGAAACGAATCGTGAGCTAGTTGAATACGCTCGGCGGGTTTACGAAAATAAAACCATGGGCAGTACCGTTGTTTGTTTGCTGATTGTTGGGCATGTGGGTGTTGCTCTGTGGGTGGGTGATTCTCGCCTCTATCGATTTCGAAACAATAAATTAAGTTTGCTGACTCGCGACCATAGTCAAGTCGCTGAAATGGTGAAAATGGGACTAATTTCTGAGGCTGAAGCTGAACATCACCCGCATCGAAATGTTATTACTAGAGCGGTTGGCGTTGAGCCAGAAGTGTTTGTCGATATAAACGTGTTCAGTGCCCAAGTTGGTGATACATTTTTGCTGTGCAGTGACGGATTATATAATTCGGTGGCAGCGGATGTTTTAGAATCAAAATTACAGTCTCGCGATCCAGAAGAGTGTGTCTTGGGGTTGATGACAGAGGCGTTGGAGAATGGCGCACAAGACAATGTATCTATTGTTGTGGTAAAGGGTGAACCGGGAAAACTGTGCTAAGGATTAAAGACACAAAATTATGACAACTTTTGATGAAAACGATAAGACGTGTATTGCACCTCGTGGTGCGATTTCTGCAAATAATGCCGGTAGTAAAAGTGACGATTTAGAAAAAGATAAGCCAAACACACTAGAAAAGGATCAGCGGCGAGTCGCCGCACAAAAAAAAGCGAGAGAGTTAGAAAAACGTCTCGCCATTATATCGGCCAAGAAAAATAAAATCGCTCGTAAACGGGCGAAACTTGAGACAGATGCACAGAATGGTGGCGAAGAGGCGAACAATGAATTCGATATCTCATCCCTTCAAATGGATAATAAAACACGTATCCAAAGCCATAGTTCGCCGCAGCGAAATGACAAAACGCAAATTCAAGCTAAACAATTAGATGACGATAGAGCACAGCTCCAGAAAAAACAAAATTCGCTAATAGATGAAGCGGATAAAACACGTTTTGCAGTGAGAGTCAAACCTGAATCTCCGTCTTCCTCTGCAACGCTGTTTAAGCCTGCAAGCCGCGATGTTAACGAAACACACGTAATCTCGCAGACCGAGATAATTCAAAATAAAGGCCCGCTATTGCCACTTGAAAACGCAAGGGGTAGCACGCAGGATGCTGATCAAAACGAGGCCGGAACCCAGGATATACTCAAAAACCGATTTGTGTTTGAGAAAATTCTTGGCTCTGGTGGCATGGGGATGGTGTATAAAGCTAAAGATCTACTAAAGGTAGAAGCTCAGGACAAAGACCCCTACGTTGCCATCAAAGTTCTGAGCGATGAGTTTAAAACACATCCTGAAGCATTTATTGCCTTACAGCGAGAATCGCGAAAAACACAGCGCATTGCCCACCCAAATATTGTGAACGTACACGACTTTGATCGTGATGGCGACACCGTATTTATGACCATGGAGTTTCTAGACGGCAAGCCACTCGACAAACTTATTAGTCAGTATAAATCTACTGGCCTACCTGAAGACGATGCCTGGAGTATCTTGCAAGGTATTTCGGCTGCCCTTGTTCACGCACATGCAGAGAAAATAATTCATTCGGATTTTAAACCGGGCAATATATTTGTTACCAACAAAGGCTTGGCTAAGGTTTTTGATTTTGGTATTGCGCGAGCGGTGGCAAAAGCTGAAAAATTCGAAGACAGTGTCGATGATAAAACCGTGTTCGATGCAGGCAATTTGGGTGCCTTAACACCTGCTTATGCCAGTTTGGAAATGTTAGAAGGGCACGCGCCAGATGTGCGCGACGATGTTTATGCCTTGGGGTGTATTGCCTATGAAATGTTCGCTGGCTATCACCCCTTTAATCGCGTGCATGCAAACGAAGCCATGCGCTTGAAATTTAAACCAAAGCGTATTAATTCAATCACAAAAAATCAGTGGAAAGTTATAGAAAAAGCTCTGGCGTTTGAGCGTGCAGATAGAATTGAATCGGTAGAAGAGTTTTGGAAACAGCTCACACATAAAAAACGTTCAAAAGTGTTGGTAGTGAGTATTTCACTTTTGGTGATAGGCTTAATTGGAGCATTAGCTTATCAAAACTATTTTAAACCTACGGAGCAATCCTTTTCTGAAGATGATGTGCGCAGTGAAATCGAGCTGAAGCTCCGTATTGAACAAAACCAAGCGACATTGGGGCTCCTAATTGCCAATCAGCAGTTTGACGATGCTTGGGAGACACGAGTATGGTCGGTTGTGCAAGAATTTCGCAAACTTTTGGGCGACCAGGATAGCTGGTTGATAAACCAAGAGTCTCTTGTGTATACGACTTATATAGATAAAATACGCGCGCTTGTTGGTTCGGATGACTTTCCTCGCGCATTGTCGCTGTTTCAGAATGTCAGCCGCTATACCCGAGATAACGATGCACTAAATCTTATCCAAGAAGAACTTACGCTTGCCAAAGCCGCCTATGAAAAACGTAAAGAGGATGAGAAAAAACAACAGGAACTAGCACTTGCTCGAAAACAACAGGCCAGCACAAGGGCTGTAGAGAAAAAGAAGATCAGCGATGAATTTATCGTGGCTGAAGCCACGGTTAATAAGCAGCTGCAATGTCGCAGTACTATGAATATGGGTGATTTGGGTATTGCCATTACCAAATTGCGCTCATTGGACATCAATCGTTACAAAAAAAGCGAAGGCAATATTGTCACGAAGCTGGCGGCATGCATCAGTAAAATAGGAAGATCTTTTCCCGAGCGAGCTGAAGAACACAAAAAAAGGGCGCTTCGATTATTTCCCAGAAATAAGACTATTGCTTATATAAAAATTCAACCTAAAGACCCCTGCGATATTGCTCTGGCCGGTTTGGGGGCAAGGGGTGAACGTGCCGAGTGCCGGGATCGTCTGAAAGATAAAAGTGAAGATCTAGGGCGGGGGCCATCAATGGTAGTTATTCCTAAAAAGGGCAGCGTGAGTGAGTTTGCCATAGGTAAGTATGAAATTACGGTCGAAGATATAAATAAATATTGTGCTGTAAACAAGCAATGCGAAGTCATTACAGGCTTAAACGAAAAATTACCGATTACCAATATTCCCTTTACACTAATAAATAACTATTTGCAGTGGTTAAGTGAAAAAAGTGAGTATAAATATCGCTTGCCAACTAAAGCGGAGTGGACTTACGCTGCTCGCGCAGAAGGATCCAAGCTGGACTCAAATCGAAACTGTCGTTTAAACTCCCGCGGAATTCAAAAAGGGGGCTTACTTATCCGCGCCTCTGTAGGCAAGCAAAATACCTGGGGCTTGGTGAATCATGTGGGTAATGCCAGTGAGTTAGTCGCCAACGGCAGTGGATATGTCAGTATTGGCGGATCATTTGAAACAAGTATGGAGGAGTGTTCGGTAACGCTATCGAGTACACATGATGGACAAGCCGACAGTTTAACCGGCTTTAGGGTGGTGCGAGAGATCGCTACATATTAGAGTATAAGAATTATAGACTCGTGGGGATTTCATGCAAAATACAAGTTTTTCTTCAATGTTGCAGCAGCTGTCGAACGATCATTACAATCGTGTAATTAACCTCGTATATTATCGAGAAAAGAGACGAGTAATATTAGATCAAATTGATACGTTTTATAATGGCACTGAAAATAAAGGCTCGCCTTTCTCTAGCGACCAACATAGCAATAAGGTAGAAGTGACCGAGCGCACCCGGGAAAATGTCAAAGAACCCGACGATAAGCCAGTGGAAGACTATGAGGCGTCAGACTTAAATGCCACGCCGATATTTTCCAGTGAAGATGTTTCTCCTTCCGATATTACCAATAGAAAAACTTAAAGCTTATGCTAAAAAAATAGAGCTTAAAAATAGAAGCTTAAAATGAAAACTTAAAACACAACGTTACAACGAGGTTATAGTTATGGACTTAATTCAATTTTTTCAATCGGGTGGCCCCTTTATGTATGCCATTCTGGTTGTAATGGCCCTGGGCTTAGCTATAGCCCTAGAGCGCTTTATTTATATAGTGAATACGCAGGGTAAAACCAACCGCGTGTGGAAAAACCTAATGCCAATACTAAAGGCGAGCGACTATGATAGAGCCTACGAGCTTGTACAAAAAGTAAAAACACCGCTCGCCACGGTACTGCAATACGGCTTTGCGCGGCATAAATCCAAGGCCAAGCGTGATCTTATAGATGCCGCCATGGAAGAGGGGATTATGGAGGTGACACCCGAACTGGAAGAGCGCACACACTACCTAGCAACCCTCGCCAATATCGCTACCTTGTTAGGGCTGTTGGGAACGATTATCGGTCTTATTCAAGCGTTTACTGCTGTGGCCTCGGCCGACCCTGCCGAAAAGGCGGATTTACTTTCAGCTAGTATTTCTGTGGCGATGAATACCACAGCTTTCGGATTAACCGCCGCCATTCCGCTAATTTTAATTCATTCCTACCTAGCTGCCAGAACTACTAAGTTGGTAGATAACCTTGAGATGGCGGCCGTTAAATGCCTCAATTTAATCAGCGACGAATAATCGAGTCACTATGAAACTCGCCCGAAAAAGAAAACGCATGGAAGATACCGTAGAGCTAAATATTACGGCCTTCATGAATTTAATGGTAATACTTGTGCCCTTTCTGCTAATAACGGCGGTGTTCACGCGTATGACCGTGCTAGAACTAAATCTACCTGCGCTAAATGCAAGTAAGGCCGAACGTCAAGAAATTAAACTGCAGCTGCAAATAGTTGTAAAGCCAGACGCCCTGATAGTACAAGATGGGATACTGGGGGTAATAAAAGTGATTTCTCGTCTTGAAAATGGCTTGCCAATAGCAGACGCCCAGCGATTTATATGGAAGCCACTCGCCGATATTCTCATTGAAATCAAATCGCGTTTCCCACAAGAGCAAGGCATTGCCTTGTTATTGGATCGATCTGTGGACTACAAGACCATGATAGAAGTGATGGACCATGTGAGAAGTGCGGATATAGTGCAGGCCGCCACCTTAGAAACGGTTGAATTATTTCCCCAAGTTTCCATTGGCGACGCACCAGAAATAGAGCCAAATTCCTCGGCTTCATTGCCCGATACTGAAGTAGGAGTGAGCCACTAATGTTGGAAGTTTCTCGCCGTGCTCGACGCATGGAACGGCATCACAAATTACGTAAACAATCGCCATTAAACCTAGTTTCTTTAATGGATATTTTTACCATTTTGGTGTTCTTTTTGTTGGTGAATTCATCCAGTTCCCACCAGCTGCCAAGCAATAAGGATTTAAAACTTCCCACCTCCACTGCAAAAAAAGTGGCCGAAGAAACACTCATAATCGCAATCACTAAAACTGAAATATTGGTGCAAGGCCATAAAGTGGCCGAGCTTGTAGATCTACTTAATAACAATGCAGACGATATACCCGCACTAAAAGA
>JBLHGN010000102.1:0-11717 GCA_047616325.1 Lentisphaeria bacterium | reverse complement strand
CCATGCAACGTGCCGTGGAGGACAAAACCGTTACGCCCTTATTGTACGAAGAGCGCAAACAATTATTAGACGTAAACGAAACGGCCATCGACAACTGGTTCGATAAACTCACGGCAGCCTTATCGCCCGAACAACAGCGCGACCTTAAAAAGAAGTTCACTCAAAAAGGCGTGGTCTACGGCTCAGAAAATCGCATCGAACTTATCGCATGGGATATCGCCGTGCACTTTAACGAGAATGTTAAAAACCTCGACCTTGGCCTAAAAGGCCAGCTCGCCACCGACAGCAAGCAGTCGGCCGTTCGCTATAAAAAAACCCTCGACGCCACTAGCCTGGTGAGCAGCGCCATTATTATCTCGGCCCCCGACACCCGCGAAGGCCACAAAGATGTAGATGAGCGTAGCCTGCCCGAAGTGCAGCAATGGTGGAAAGATAACGTGGGCAGCGATGCCGAGAATTACGAAAAAGACACCCTCGAGGCCTTTGCCACCGAAGGGCCGCCGGATATTCTTATTGTGGTAGACAAACTACTCACCGGCTTCGACGAACCCAAAAATGCCGTACTGTATATAGATAAACCCCTAAAAGAGCACAGCCTTATTCAAGCCATCGCGCGGGTAAACCGCCTGCACGAAGCCAAACAATATGGCCTGCTTATCGACTATCGCGGCATATTAAAAGCATTGGATACCGCCATTTCAGGGTATCAAGATTTAGAAAAATGCACCCAAGGCGGTTACGACATAGAAGACCTGGCCGGGCTGTATGCCGAAGTGAGTACGGAATATAAGCGCCTACCAACGCTTCACGATACCTTGTGGGCCATATTTGCCAGCGTAGATAACCGCCGCGACCAAGAACAATACCGGCAAGTGCTCATGCCCAAATACGTGCAAGACGCCGAAGGCAGCGACTACGATACCCGCCAAAGTGTGCGTGAAGATTTTTACGAAGCCCTCACCCATTTTGGCATGTGTTTAAAATTGGCCTTGTCTTCGCGCTCCTTTTTTGAAGATGCCAGTTTTACCGAGAAAATGATTCAACACTACAAAGAAGATTTACGTTGGTTTATTAACTTGCGAAAAATTGCCAAGCAAGACGCCCAAGAAACCGTGGACTACAGCGCTTACGACGAACAAATTCGCCGCTTAGTAGATAGGTACGTGTTTGGCCAAAATATTGTTGAACCCGAAGGTGTAATACTCGTAAACGACATGGGTAAAGAAAAACCGCAAGAATGGTCGGAAGAAAAAACCCGTAACGAAACCGACACCATAAAAACGCGCCTAAAGAAAACCATCGAACAAGAATTGGCCAACGACCCCTACGCGCAAAAGGTGTTTTCGGAATTACTCAAACAAGCCATCGGCGAAGCCGAAGCCTTATTCGACTACCCCTTTAAACAGTACACCTTGTTCGATGAGCTAGAAGAAAAACTCAACAAGCGCGACATCGATTCTATTACCGCCGACTTTGGCGATAACAGGCACGCACAAGCCTATTACGGGGTGTTTCTCTTGGTGTTAGGGGCGGGCGGCATAGAAGACGAGCAAAAGTTTGTCTATGAAGCCTTTGCCATCGATAAAATTGTGAATACCGCCGTGGCCGAAAACTCCCTTAACCTGCAAAACATCGAAGCGCATATACGCATAAATGTATTGCCACGGTTGTTTGGTTTAATTGGTTTAGATAAGGCGAATGCAGTGATTGATAAGGTGGTAGATATCATGCGTGTGGGGCTTCGTTAATGGCTAAATCATCACTGGCTAAATCGTCAAAGCCAAAAGCACCGGCAAAACAAAAGAAAGCCGCTGCTCTCCCACCGGTCACTGTGGCGCTTGAGCATCAAACAGTGACCTACGGTGAGCAAAACATTCGCTACCAAGTGTGTTACATGCCCCAATCCGAGTGTAGACAACCTGTGCATAAAGTGGCTATCCATGTACACCCCGACGGTTCGGTGCAAGTGGACGCCCCTGATGGTGCAAAGGCAATTGATATAAAACAGGCCGTGCTCAAGCGTGCCCGCTGGGTTGTGAAGCATGTAAACGCCATAGAAGAGCAGCAGCGCCATGTATTAACGCGCGAGTATGTGAGTGGTGAAACACACTTTTACCTTGGGCGACGTTACCAATTGAAAGTGCTTAAACGTAAAAATGAATATGTAAAACTTATTGCCGGAAAAATTGTTGTTGCGACCAATGATAAAGTGCCAGAGCATATTCGTGAATTGCTTTCGCAGTGGTATGCCATACGATGCTTAGATGTATTTCAGCGCCGCCTAGCAGCGCTTACCATTACGCTTAAGTGGACGAAGGGGGTGGTGCCAAAGTGGAAAATAACCCCCATGAGCAAGCAATGGGGAAGTTGCTCGCCGAAAGGCCTTGTGTCGCTTAACCCGCATTTAGTTAAAGCCCCGCGTGATTGTATGGATTATGTGTTGCTGCATGAACTTGCGCACTTGAAAGAGCATAACCATAGTAAGCGGTTTTATGCTTTGTTGGATAGAAATATGCCGGATTGGCGGTCGCGTAAAGCGAAGCTGGATGGGCTGGCAGGTTTGTTGATTAACACCTAGGTAGGGTGGGCACTGCCCACGCGGTATTGTGCGGTATTTTGGTGGGCTGGTGGGTTTGATGGGGGTGGTGGGCGGTGCCCACCCTACGGTTGACGATCAAATTAAGGGATGGATGGTATGTCAAATTATCGGCGAATGCGTAGAGAAGGCTTTTTTACGGTGGTTACTTATCGTCGACGGTCGATTTTGTAGGGTGGGCACCGCCCACGCTTTATTTCGCGCTATTTTGATGGGAATGGTGGGTTTGATGGGAATGGTGGGCGGTGCCCACCCTACGTTTATAACCAATTTAATGGATGGATGGCATGTCAAATTATCGGCGAATGCGCACGGAAGGCGGGACTTACTTTTTTACGGTGGTTACTTATCGTCGACGGCCGATTTTTGTAGATAATAGCGTGGTCGATGAATTAAGAAAGGCTATCAAAGAGGTAAAGCAGCAATCCCCTTTTGTGGTGGATGCTTGGGTGGTGTTGCCGGATCATATGCATTGCGTTTGGTCACTGCCAGAAGGTGATGCGGATTATTCCAAGCGTATGGGGCAAATAAAATCCAATTTTACTCGGCGGGTTAAAGGGCGTTTTCATCAATCGAGTTTGTTAACGGACGCTAAACAAAGAAAACGTGAAAGCACCATTTGGCAGCGTCGTTTTTGGGAGCACGAGATTCGCGATCAGGTGGATTTTGAAAATCATATAAATTACGTGCATTACAATCCCGTTAAACATGGGTTGGTAAAACGCATTGCAGATTGGCCGTATTCAACTTTTCATAAGTATGTTGAAAATGGCATCTACTCAAACGATTGGTCCGGTGTCGTCGAAATGTCAAAGCAAGATTATGGCGAGTAGGGTGGGCACTGCCCACGTGGTATTCTGCGAAATTCTGGTTGGAATGTGATTTGAATTCTGATGTGAATGGTGGGCGGTGCCCACCCTACGTTGATGGTCAATTTAATGGATGGGTGGGGGGTTGTGAATGAGTGTTCCCCAGGAAGCTCTTGCTAGCGAAAGCGTGCTTTCCCTCATGGCTCGCCAGGTTAAAATTCTTCAGCGCCAGACGGCTCCTGCGGTGCCGCCTGTGGCCATTGAATATTAACTTGCTGATTTAAGCTTTCAATGCCGACAAAAGCAACGATTTTGCCGCCATTATCTAATTGCCATTCACGGTGTTCCCAATTAGAAAACTCCTGGAACCCCGCCCCTTCACCATGCTTAACAGCAACGAAATACATGCCGTTCTGTTTGGGAGTACCATATTCCCAAATCAAAATAATTTCCGCTCTTATCGTTAGTCCTAGAATCGTGCTCTAAACTGCTCGGCAATATCCGCCAGCGTGGGTGGATATTCATTATAGCTTTCATGAGCGCGCTCAAAAAAGCCAAGGTTGGGGAGATTGAAATTAGACGCCACGTTTGGATGAGTAATTTGTCTTTCGCCCCCTTATCATTTAACTGATGTTGCCGCCGTTGTTATAGTTAACAATACCGATGAAGCATTTGATCTTCAGGAAGGTCGCCATCTAGCTGGGGGAGCGTGTTACGGTTAAATCTCATGAGAATGAGTTTTTTACCAGTATGAAAGGACGTCAAAGAGCGAGGCTTTTCCCGAGCTTATTGATCACTTTAAATGTTACCTGCCTGGTTGTGTGTTGTTGATGAGTCGACAGCACATAGATTTGTATGCGCAGCGAGCTGCCAACGGACGTGCTGGTTGGGATATTGTTGCCGATGCTGCATTAATTAAAAATATTGGTTGTGAATAGTGGAGATTAACGGGGGTAGAGTTGTTGATTTAAAAAACTTGCTTTGATTTGTTGATTAAAAAACTGGACTGTTTATGAGTGTGTATTTTTTTGGGGGGGGGTAGGTTGTTGGTGTGGGTTTGGGTGGGTACGCCGAGGTGGGCACGTCGGAAGGCGGCTTCGCCTTTTCCGACCTACGGTTTACGCGGAGCTCGCTAGCGTGCAAAGGCCATTTTTCGGCGCATATAGGCAATTTGTTGCGCTAGGGTAATTCTTTTGGGCACATGTCGTCGCAGCCTTGCAGTGTCATGCAGCCAAATACGCCGCTGTCGTCGCCAATAATGTGATAGTAGTCGGCGTCGCTTCTATTGCCGCGGGGGTCTAGTCTAAATCGAGCCACCTGGTTAATGCCTACTGGGCCAATAAAGTCTTCGCGCATTTGCGCGGTGCCACAGGCTGCGATGCAGCGGTCGCATTCTATACAGCGTTCAAGTTCGTATATTTTTTCCGCTAGTTCCGGTTCCATGGTTTGTTCCACGGCGCACAGGTCGGACTGCTGTTCTTGGGTATGAATCCAGGTTTCTAAGCGCTCCGACATGCCGCGCATCCACCAATGCCGGCGCGGCAAACAAAATCGAATTGCAGCGTTGGGTCTTATTCTTCGCGTATTAGGTTAAGGGCGATGAACAGCGTCATAGAGTCGGCTTCTTCCACGGTGTAATTCTGCATGCTAGGTGTGCAGGCAGGATCGGCGGGATTATGCCTAAAGATAGAAAAGGTGAGCGTTCTATTTTAGCTCTGTATTTCTTCATCAGAATTAATTTCAGTGAGGTGAATTAAAGATTCGCGGCTCATGAGGGTTCTCCTTCTATGCGACGGTTTTTACCGCGTAAACCCTCGGGTAATTTTTCTTCGTAGGGCATAAGGGCCTCCTGTAATTCAAAGGGATTTGGGTGCTGGTTTTTGAGCGCATCTACTTGCGCCCGCCGCAGGCTATGTGGCCAGGGTACGACTCAACCAATCGCGATCATTGCGCAGTGGGAAATCTTGCCGGCAGTGGGCGCCACGGCTCTCTTCCCTTTGCAGGGCACCTTGGGTGGTACACAGCGCCAGCTTAAGCATACGTTGCACGCGGTAAGCCGCCACTAGTTCGGGGTTACTGCCTGGTGCACAGTTATGAACGCGAATATTGTGTGCGCGTTGTTGCAACGTTAGTAGCTCATCACGTGCGCTTTGAAGACCGTCTTTCTGCCTGAAAATGGCGACGTTTTTCGACATGCATTCCTGCATGGCTCGCATAATATGAAAGGGGTTTTCGCTGTGTTTTCTGTGTTGAAACGCCGCCAATGCGTTTTTCTGCTGCTCGCCAAACTGGCGTATTAGGGCGCTCGACAATGTGATATCGCCGCGTTCACTGGCGACGAAGTCGGCCATGGTTTCACCTACGATCATACCCGCAACCACAGTCTCGGCAACGGAGTTGCCTCCCAGGCGATTAAAGCCGTGCATATCCCCGCAGACGGCTTCTCCGACGGCAAATAAGCCGCGCAAGTTGGGTGATTCACCGTGTTGGTCTGTGCGCACACCGCCCACGGAGTAATGCTGGGCTGGGCGTACAGGAATTAACTCTTTAACCGGATCTATACCGAGAAAGTAGCGGCAAATCTCTTTTACTTCCCTGAGATGGCAGTTCACGTGCTGTTCGCCCAACAGGCGAATATCCAGCCATAGGTGTTCCCCAAAGCGAGACTGTGCGCCCTGGCCTTTGCGGATATGCGTTTCCATGCAGCGTGATATTGCATCGCGCGAGGCAAATTCTTTTTTCTCGGGTTCGTAGTCGGGCATAAAGCGGTGCAGGTTTTTGTCGAGCAATAGACCCCCGTCGCCTCGGCAGCCCTCGGTCACTAAAATGCCCGCTTGGAATATTCCTGTGGGGTGAAGCTGAACGGCTTCCATATTGCTTAGAGAGGCCACGCCGGTTTCCAGAACAATCGCGGCGCCCATACCTTCGTTAATTACGGCATTGGTATAGTATTACGATAGATGCGGCCAAAGCCTCCAGTGGCAATGCAGGTGGACTTAGCGACATAGGCGATTAACTCACCGGTAATGAGGCTACCCACAATCGCACCGTAACAGCGCTCACCGTCGTGGATGAGCGACATGGCCTCCATGCGCTCGTGAACAGGGATATCTTCGGCGATGGCTTGGTTGCTCATGGTATAGAGCATAGCGTGGCCGGTGCCATCGGATACATAGCAAGTACGCCATTTTTGCGTGCCGCCAAAGTTGCGCACGGTCATTAAGCCGTGGGCCTCGTCGCCATCGTTGATAGTCACCTGCTTGCCGTCGATGACACTTTGTCGGTCGCCGCGTTGCACGCGGTCCCAGGGTACGCCCCAGGCGGCCAATTCGTGCACGGCCTTGGGTGCGGTGTTAACGAACATGCGCACAACGTCTTGGTCTGCGCCCCAATCACTGCCGCGCACGGTATCAAAAAAATGAACGTCTTCGTTGTCGCCTCGGCCTTTGGTGCTGTTGGCGAGGCTCGCCTGCATGCCACCTTGGGCCGCCGCCGAATGAGAGCGTTTGGGCGGCACTAAGCTCAGCACGATAACATCCTTGCCGCGTCGCCTTACGCCAATGGCGGCGCGCAGGCCCGCAAGTCCACCACCAATCACTAAGGCGTCTGTCTGAATTATCTGCATGGCCTCTTCCTACTTTATCGCTTAATGGGTTTGGGGGTATAGCGCTCGCCGACTTTGTCGGCATGTTCGTCACCTATTTTCATGTAGGCGGCGAGGGTGGCCACGCCGAGAATCAGAAAAAATGCGGTGATAATCCACTTGATGGTGTGCAGGCGGTGACGATTTCGTTTTGGGTTTTTGCCGAGAAATAAACCTCGTTTAACGACCAATCGGTAGATGCCAATACCCGTGAATCTCAACCACAAACAATAAAATCAAATACAGTGGCCACATACGACCGCTCCATATCCGGTCGGAAGAGGCATAGGGGCCAATGTCGGCGGGGTGAGATATCAGTTGATGCAGGTGAATTGTAGCGAGAAAAAAAATGCAAAACCGGCAATTACCTGAAAAAACCAGAGTGTTGTATCGCCGTGTTTAAAACTCATCATGTGGGTAGAAAACTTACGGTATTCGCGATAGTCAGCGGGAAATTTTCGTAGAGCTAACAGCGCGTGAACCATAAGCAGGGTCAATATGGCAAAGGCCGTCAAACTCACCAAAAAGGGGTAAGGCTAGCCAAATAAGGGCTCGCCTTCGAACATTCGCGCCACCCAATACATGGCATCTTTGCCCAGCAGAATGCTGGATACGAATAGCATGTGGGCCCACGTAAATAACATCAGTGCCAGGCCGGAAAGGCCCTGTGTCATATCCAGCCACGCGGGCCAGCGGTTGAGTTTTGCTGTCATGAAATTCCCCGATCGCAGTGATTGTTGTGTGCAAACACTAGGTGTAGTTGGGTGATGTGGCGCTTATTTCTAGGGTAATGTGCAGTGCTCACTCTGTGAAGGCTTTACTTTACCTCAGGGTGGCGTCGCGTACTTGAAACAAATCAAGAAAACAAAAGGGAGTTAACTGGGGTAGAGGGTTACGAATAGTCGTGAGACGAGATCGCGCTGAGATACATTGTGTGTTTATTTTGTGGCGCGTTGAAACGCCCCTACGAATAAAAATCAAAGGGGCGCATCTCGAAGAAGGCGGAGTTAGTGGTCGGTTAGCAGCGTGTCAAAATTTGTTGCTGTGCGTCCGGTATATAGCTGGCGGGGCCGTGATATTTTTGCACCAGCCATTTGGTGCTGTTCGCGCCAGTGCGCTATCCAGCCGGCCAGTCGTCCGATTGAAAATATAACGGTAAACATGCTCGTGGGAATACCCATAGCCCGCAAAATAATTCCGCTGTAAAAATCTACATTGGGGTAGAGTTGGCGTTCAACAAAGTAGGGGTCTGTTAAAGCCACTTCTTCTAGTTTGCGAGCAATATCCAGCAGAGGGTCATTTATATTGAGCCCCTTTAGCATGCGGTCACATATTTTTTGTAATATTTTTGCGCGCGGGTCAAAGTTTTTGTATACGCGATGGCCAAACCCCATCAGTTTTACCTTACTTGTTGGGTCTTTCGCTTTTTCCAGGTAGGCTTCGGGTGTCATACCCCCCGAGTGTATTTGTTCTAGCATTTCGATAACAGCCACGTTTGCCCCGCCGTGCAGAGGGCCCCACAAGGCATTGACTCCAGACGAGCAGGATGCATACAGGTTGGCACCACTTGAACCTACCATGCGCACCGTAGATGTGCTGCAGTTTTGTTCGTGGTCGGCATGCAGTATCAGAAAAAGGCTGAGAGCGTCGGCTACTTCTTCGCGGCATAAATATTGGTCATACGGGTCGGAAAACATCATGTGTAAAAAATTCGGGGCGTAGGGCAGTTTTTTGTCTGGGTAAATGTAGGGTAAGCCCATTGTGCGGCGATAGCCAAAAGCCGCGAGTGTACGAATTTTGCTGATAAGCTGCGCGGCTGCGCGTTCGAAGGTAGCTGGGTCGTCTAGCTCATAATATTCGGGATGAAAACACGAGAGAGTGTTGATCATTGCCGAAAGCGTGGCCATGGGGGCGGCGCGGCGGGGGAAGCTATCGAAGTGACTCTTCATGCGCTCATCGATGTGGGCGTGTTCGATAAGTTCCTGACTAAATCGCGCATATTCCTCGCTAGTGGGCAGATCGCCAAATATCAATAGCCAAGCAACGGTGACAAAGTTCGGACGATTTTCAAATTCTTCTATGGGTATGCCTCGGTAGCGAAGTATGCCCTTGTCTCCATCGATAAAGGTAATGGCGCTTTTGCAGCTGGCGGTATTGCCGTAGCCCTGGTCCAGTGTGGTATACCCCGTTTCACCACGCAGTTTGCTGATATCTATGGCTTTCTCACCCTCAGAACCGGTGTAAATTGGCAGCTGGAATGTTCCGTTTGGTAGAACGATAGAAGCTGTTTTTTCTGCAATGCTTGGATCCGTAGTTTTATCGGTCATAGTATTTAGTCTTATATGATGGGGGCAGGGCCGTTTTAGTTGTAATTTTGCGGAGCTTTCTCACTTCACTCTAAAACCACTCAAGACTCATGCCAGCCTTTCAATATAGGGGAATTTCCAGGTTTACTGGTCCAAAATGCTTTAATTGGGGTGAGTCGAGGAAAGCCAGCTCTCTAAAATACCATGCCGACAGGACAATTGCACCTTGCCGGTGCGGAATTGCTGGAGGACTAAAGTGCGATGTTGGTTAGCAAAATGACGCCATCTGAGGCGCCATTTTCCAAGGGGATGCAGTGAATTTTTTTATTACTGACGACATTCATTTGGCTATGGGTTTTGCCAAATTTTTTGGCTAAAAATATAGTGGAATCTCCTGCCCCCATCTCAAGTGCGAAGGTGAGTAAATCCTGTTTGTTGCACGCAAAACGCGTATGAACTTTTCTGTCGGTTAAACTTGTTTTGTTTGTATTCAGGGCTCTTTTCAAACTGCTGGACTTTGTCCAACACAATTGCCGTGCAAATTGGTCGTGCACTTTGATTACCGTTGTAAATAACTTTTATTTCTGTGTGGCCGGCTGAAGAAAAATGACTAAACACTGCAAAAAATATTGTGCATGCAGAAACTGTAAGTGTAGTTGTTTTTTTATGATTTTTCGCTCTGTGTTAAATGTGCAGGTTAAGTATTTAGGTTTTATCTATTGGGTATAGCAAATTAAACGCGTTTCGAATGACCACTTATGTACGGTTGCTTGATGGCTGGTTATGCCTATTTTTAATTATTAATAAAGTGTTAATCGTTAAGTTGAGTGAAGTTTTCGGCGAGGTGAAGAGTAAATGTTTTTTCTGTGTAAATGTATTAAATTTATGTTTTTTTATCTTTTATCTTTTTTCTTTTATATTTTATAAATATTATTTTTATTTCTTGTTTTTTTAGATGCTCAATTTAAATTATGGTTGGCAGTTGGCAGTTGGCAGTTGGCAGTTGGCAGTTGGCAATGTGAATAATGTATTGGTCTACGAGTTGAGGTTTTACGAGCGAAGTTAGTCGAGTAGGTTTGAGGTGTGGTGAGTTTTGTACTGAGTGAAAATAAGGCGAAACGTTTTTGTGGGTTTACGTAAGCTGAGCTATGTTGCCCTCGCTGACACGCTCTGGAGAGTAGAGCTGTTTGATTGATAAACACCTAAACATTCTCTGTTGTGTTTGTTGGCGTACGAGGTGATGAGGCGCGCACATATGTAAACGTAATTGGTGGCCCCCATTACCATGATTTGCGATTGGGCTATCTATTAGGGCTTACGACCTGATGCAGGTTTATCTGTTGTCCGAAGTGTAGGGGGAAGTATGGTCAGGCGACGGATCGATTTAATTGCTTGCGTTATCATTCGGCATGGCTGTCAGTGCCGAGGAAAATTGTCGAAATATTCAACATGTTTTTTGTCGGCGTGGCACGATAGTTATTTGTGTGGCTTCATCTGCTTAATCAATAACGTTTTTTTTGCTAGGCACATATTTTGCGTGAATTACTCGAGCGTCCGAGGATCGAATAGGCCGAGTTAGTGTGTGTAAATTTTTAAAGGAGTGCGGCTAACGCAAGTGACGGGATAAGTGTTAGCGATGTGATCGGCAATGTAAGCGGTTCTAGGGATTGCTGGGGAACGTGGGGCAAGAATGAAGTCAAAGGTGGTAGCAATTCGCAGGTGGATAATTTTATTATTGGCGAATCTTGCTATCAAGAGATTGGTAAGTATTATGTTGGCGGTGATCAAAGTGGAGTAGCCGTGAATGTAGATGAAAGCAATGGTTCATCGGGCACTTGGTCGTTCGATTCGAATGGCTATGATTCTTTTCTTACTGCCTTGAAAACCGGTAGCGATCCGGGTTTTGCAATTTGGTTGTTTGACGGGCCTGATGCCCAGTCTACTTTTGGTGAGTGGAGTGTGGCATGGGGTAAAGACTTGTCTCATATTTCGGTTTATGCGACCGAAATTTCGCAAGTTCAGCTACCTGCCAGCATAGTGTTCTTGATGACGGGTGTTGCTGGTATTGCGTTTCTTCGAAGACGTAAACTCATAAAGTCCTAATCTAATATTGCAAACATCAAAGCCCCTCATAGTGGGGGCTTTTTTTTGTTCGAAATTTTTCGCCAGTAGCAAAGTTTTTTGGTGGCTTAGGCGAGTTATTTGTAAAATAGGGGTCAAGTCACTTGACTCATGATGGGTGTCAGCGTTTTTAGAGAGTGGGATGCTGAGCTATGACTCGAACTGAAAGCGGAAGACAAGACCCAGATAGTCCAACTTAGAGTGTCGTTCGGGTGTTGGTACGTATCGTGGCAATATCACTG
>JBLHGN010000101.1:0-11756 GCA_047616325.1 Lentisphaeria bacterium | reverse complement strand
TGAAATTCGAAGGTGCCGGTCTCGGGGCGGTATATATCCGTACCCGTAACGTCTGAAGGCAGTAAGTCTGGCGTGAACTGAACACGGTGGAAATCACCTTCGACGCCGTCTGCCAGGGTCTTTATCGATTTAGTTTTGGCGAGCCCTGGTGCACCCTCCACCAGTAGGTGTCCGTCGGCAATAAGTGCAATCAGTAGGCGCTCGATAAGGCCAGGCTGGCCAACGATTTGACTTTCTAGCCAGGATTTAAGTTTGTGTAGTTGTACCAAGGTCGACATAGATTCGTATACCCGTATTAAAATTAGGCCGCTGACTAATCGAGTGTTGTCTATGCTTGTAGTAAGTAGTCTGCATAGGATTCACTGCGACGAGCTCGCCGACCGAATAAGATTCTTATTTCTGGCGGTGGTTTCAATTCAAGCGCGCTGCATAGACTGTCAGTTTAGTCATCTAGTTCCCTTGAATTGAGGTAGTCTAATGTGAGGTCGTCTCTTCGATTTATCAATACTTTAAGCAGATTTATAACAATAAGAGGATCTAAGCGTGGAAATTAGTTCAAGTCATGTTGAAGATAGGGCGTTACTGCTTAAAAATCACTCAATCTTGGCGGCAGACAAATATCAAGCGACGCTGGCGCAAGAGTTGACTGCGTTTGCGGATGTTTATCTTCGCTTCTTCCCTCTAGAGGAGTGGTTGGGGCGCGATCTCCGTGATTTGTGCGGATTTGTCTATGGGCTCTACCTTCTATTAGAGAAGGGTGTTTCGATTGAGCCACAGGTTCAGGTCTTTAACCCTACGCTGGAGGAGAGAGACTGGTTGTGTGGGCGTACGGTCATTACGCTCTTACAAAAAGATATGCCGTTTTTGGTGGATTCAGTACGGATTGAACTAAACCGTAGAGAAATGCCAATTAGGGTTGTGCAAAGCACTGTTGTAAATGTGAGGCGCGATGCATCGGGCAAAGTGCTTGAGATTAGCACTTTGGGTAAGGCTGACTTGCACCCAGAGGCCAGCCGGGAAGCCTTAATATACTTGGAGACGAGTCTTCTTACCAAAGAATCCGATTGCACTGACCTTAGGTCTGCACTATTAACTATGCTCGATGATGTGACTAACGTTGTAAGCGACTACAAGTCCGTGCGTGTAAAGCTGGAAGAGGCGACAGCTAATGTATCCAGTCATCGCTCCGCTGACGGTGAATCGAATGCATTTCTACAATGGCTGCAAGAGTCCAATTTTACTTTTTTAGGGTTTCGTGAATATGATTTTGTTGAAATTGATGGGCAGCAGGGGATTCAAGAAAAAGTAGATAGCCGCTTGGGAATATTTCGCAAATTAGATGCCAATGAAAATATAGTTCTGGCATCTGAATATAATGAGGGAATGCGTACTTTTTACAAAGGTAACGAAATAGTCTTTTTCTCAAAGGCATCTACGCGCTCCAATGTGCATCGAGCAGTATATCCTGACTACATAGTGGCCAAAAAATACGATACAAAGGGCAACGAATGTGGCGAGATTCGTTTTTTGGGCTTATTTACCTACAATGTATTTTCAATGTCGCCACTTGAAATTCCTATTTTGCGTAAAAAGGTCGAAACAGTAGTAGAGCGTTCTGGCTTGGATGTGCAGGGATACTACGGAAAAAATCTGTTGCGTGTTGTTGAGAACTTTCCGAAAGAAGAGCTGTTCCAGTCGGATGATGAGACGCTTTACAGTAATATTCTCAGTATCGCTTCTATAAATGAGCGCCATGTTGTGCGTTTAATCGCACGGAGAGACCCCTTCCGCAGCTTCGTTAACTGTATGGTGTTTGTGCCGCGTGATTTATATACCACGAAAATACGAATTAAGATTCAAGAGTTGATTGGTGCTGCGCTCAATACAACGGAATTTGACTCCACAACTTTCTTCTCTGAATCTACCTTAGCTCGCGCACAATTTGTTTTCAAAATCGATGAAGAAGCTAGTGGCGACCTCGATGTAAAAGTCCTAGAAAATATCATTCGAGACATAACGCGTAATTGGGATGAACACCTACAATCAGCATTAATCGATCACCTGGGCGAAACCAAGGGCGTCCATTATTTTTCTTTATACCGCAATGCCTTCTCCCAAGGTTACCAGGAGCAATTCGATGCGCGTACAGCGGCCAATGATATCGATATGGTCGAATCGCTGAAAGACGGCGATGATATTGCCATGAACCTTTACCAGGCCGTGGGCGCTAGTTCCGGCAGTATGCGCTTTAAGGTGATGCATTTAGCTTCAAGCCTAGAGCTGTCTGACGTTATACCTATCTTGGAAAATTTGGGTTTGCGGGTGTTGGGTGAGCACCCCTACAAAATCACTAAAAAAGATGGCACGTGTGTATGGCTGCACGATTTTGAATTAACCTTCAGCCTGCCAATAACTGTAGATGTTCACGCCGTGCGCGGTCATTTTGAAGAGGCATTTGCTACCATCTGGCGGGGAGACTGTGGCAGTGATGCATTTAATCGCCTTGTATTGGGTGCTCGTCTAAACTGGCGCGAAGTGGTTTTGTTGCGCGCCTACGCAGGCTACTTGAAACAAATTGGATTTATTTCCTCGACGCAATTTATAGCCGATACATTGGTGCATCATGTCGATATTACGCGTAATCTGGTGGCGATGTTTAAGTCGAATTTTGACCCTCGTGCAAATAAAACGGAGGAAAAAGATGCCAGTAGAAGCGAGCGTTTAGGTGCTAAAATCATTGAAAGTTTGGATGCCGTTAGCAATCTAAATGAAGACCGTGTAATGCGCCGCTATCTCGATCTGATTTGCGGCACTTTGCGCACGAACTATTTTCAAAAAGATGCAGATGGCTTAGATCGCCCTTATATTTCGATTAAGTTTAGCCCGCGTGATATTCCCGACATTCCTGAACCGCGTCCGCTATTTGAAATATACGTGTATTCGCCGCGAGTTGAAGGTGTGCATTTACGAGGCGGAAAAGTTGCGCGCGGAGGTTTGCGTTGGTCGGATAGGAATGAGGACTATCGCACTGAGGTGTTGGGCTTGGTTAAGGCTCAGCAAGTTAAAAATGCGGTGATAGTACCCAACGGAGCAAAGGGTGGTTTTGTTGCAAAGTACTTAGATAAATCGATGTCGCGCGACGAGTTTTTACAGGAGGGCATCGCCTGTTACAAAATATTCATTCAGGGCTTGTTGGATATAACCGACAATTTTGTCTGCGGTGCAGTGGTCGGCCCGGAAAATGTTATTCGCAAAGATCCCGACGACCCTTATTTGGTGGTGGCTGCAGACAAGGGCACGGCAACATTCTCTGATATCGCCAATGAAATCTCTATGAAATACGGTCATTGGCTGGGCGATGCATTCGCCTCCGGCGGTAGTCAAGGCTACGATCACAAAGGAATGGGAATTACAGCTAAAGGTGCATGGATTTCAGTGCAGCGCCACTTTATGGAAAAAAAGATTGATATTCAGAATGAAGAATTTTCGGTTATTGGTATTGGTGATATGGCCGGCGATGTATTCGGAAATGGCATGTTGCTTTCAGAGCACATTTGTTTGAAGGCGGCCTTTAATCATGTTCATATATTTATTGATCCCAGCCCAGATTCGAAAACAAGTTTTGTCGAACGTAAGCGTCTATTTGATAGCCCTAGAACCACCTGGCAGGATTATAATTCAGTGCTTATTTCTCACGGCGGCGGTGTTTTTTCTCGCAATGACAAGAGCATAGAAATTTCTGACGAAATGAAGAAGGCCTTTGATGTCAGCCAAGATAAGTTGACGCCCTCGGATTTTATAACTGCGCTATTGAAAGCGCCTGTTGACTTGATTTGGAATGGTGGTATCGGTACGTATGTAAAAGCCAGCGGCGAAACCCACAACGATGTGGGTGATAAAGCCAATGATGTTTTGCGAGTAAATGGCAGCGATTTGCGCTGCAAAGTATTCGGTGAGGGGGGGAATCTTGGCGTTACCCAGTTGGGGCGTGTGGAGTATGCCTTGAACGGTGGTGCCTGTAATACCGACTTTATTGACAATGCGGCCGGTGTAGATTGCTCGGATCACGAAGTGAATATAAAAATTCTACTCGATGAGATGGTAGCAAGCGGAGATTTGACTGGAAAACAACGCAATAAAGTTTTGGTCGATATGACGGAAGAAGTTTCTGCGCTTGTATTACAGAACAATTATCGCCAAACACTCGCTATAAGTATGGCCGAGCACGAGGTGGTTAAACGAATTACTGAATACCGCAGATTTATCAACTATTTGGAAGGTACTGGACGCTTAAATCGCAGTTTGGAATTTCTTCCCAGTGACGACGAAATTGTAGAGCGCGAGGTGCAGGGGAAGTCTCTTACTCGCCCTGAACTGTCGGTGCTTATTTCTTATGCGAAAGTTATGCTGAAAGAGGCCTTTATAGACTCCGACCTATTGGAGGATCCCTATGTGACGGAAGAGGTCGAAACGGCATTCCCTGCACAATTGCGAAAAACCTATCTCCATCGAATCTATTCTCATCGACTAAAGCGTGAAATTGTTGGTACGCAGGTGGCGAATGATTTGGTAAACAATTTGGGCATAACCGCGGGTCATCGTTTGCTTGAAACAACAGGAGCAGGCTTTACCGATATTGGTAAAGCCTACATAGTATCGCGTGATGTTTTTCAGTTCGAAAAATTTCAGAAATATATTGAATCGCTGGACAATAGCCTACCAACGGATTTTCAGGCGGAATTGATGGCCAATATGATACGTCGTGTGCGCAGAGGAACGCGGTGGTTTTTAAGGAATAGACGCGGCGGGTTTGAGGCCGTTGAACAAGTGGCTCTGTTTCGAGAGGGCTTACTTGAGGTGCAGGCTTACGCTTCGACCTATGTGCTGGGAACGGCAAGGGAAGAAACCCACACGCGACGCAAACGTTTAGATAAGTTCAAGGTGGTTGAGGAGTGGGCGCTGCCTTTAAGTATGCCGGCCAATTTGTTTTCGGGTTTAAGTGTAATTGAAGCTTCAATTCATTCACGGCATAGTATCGCTGAGGTTACTCAGGTATTTTTCTATCTGTTAGATGGCTTGGCTTTAAACTGGTTCGCTTCACAATTGTCCAGTGTGAATGTAGAATCTTATTGGCAGGCGCTTGCCAGAGAAAGCTTTATTGATGATTTGGAGGCTCAGTTGCGCAAGTTGACCGTTGGGCTGTTGCGTTTAAAAGGCGAATTAAGTATTGAAGAAGCCTATGTGTGCTGGTCAGAGCAAAACAGCTTTATGGTAAATAGGTGGCGAAAAATGGTGAATGAGGTGCAGGGCTCTCAAGTGACTGATTACGCAATGTTTTCTGTGGCATTGAAAGAGCTAATAGATTTGTCTCAGGCGACTGAGCACTGTGGTAGCCTTTCTGTTGGCTCTTCTGCAGTGGGCGATTAGTAGTGCCCATCTTAAACGGCCATCTTCACACCGCTAGATGGTGTTGTTTGCAATAAGTAAACGCCCGTATCTAGTGATGCAAATCTGTCCATTTTAATTTCCCCTCGCGAGGAGCCATTTATGGACGGGCACTAGTTATTTATTTTAGCGGATTAGCTGCAGATGTTATGTATCAAAGTATTATTATAGATTTGCGTATTTCGTCGCAAGAATTCGTCAAATTGTACGAAGGTTTAGCCCGTGACGTAAATGCCATTGCTCGAGATGGCCGAAGAATTCGCTTCCCCGCTCAGATTCTTCGACCATTTGTAACCCGAGAGGGCATTGTTGGTAGTTTTCAGCTTACCTTTGATTTTGAGATGAAATTTCAATATATTGACAAAATTTAGTCTACTTGCTGGTGGCCTGTACGCTAGACTTTTGTTGAAAAGCGGCCAAGTATATTCGACTCTTGCATTATTAGACGGTATTCTTCGCGTCTGTAGAAATCCACCGTAAAGAGCCGATCTCATGTATTTCATCGCAAAAAACCTTCTGTTTTGTCTAGACCCTGAAGTAGCCCACGATCTTTCTATGGAGATGATGGGGGCGGCAGAGCGCCTGCACCTACTCAAACCTTTTTGCGCCAAAATTGAGGGGCCAGGTGTCGACGTTATGGGCTTGCATTTCCCAAACCCTGTAGGGCTTGCAGCTGGCTTAGACAAAAATGCTGATTACTTAAACGGTCTAGGTCAGTTGGGCTTTGGTTTTATTGAGGTCGGTACCGTTACGCCGAGACCACAGCCGGGCAACCCACAACCACGATTGTTTCGCTTAAAGGAAGAGGAGGCAATTATCAATCGTATGGGGTTTAACAATAAAGGCGTTGCGCATTTGGTGGGCAGAGTGAAAAAGCGTCGCTATTCGGGGATTTTGGGCATAAATGTTGGTAAAAATAAACTCACTGCAGAGGTCGATGCGCTTCGCGACTATCAGTTGTGTATGGAGGCGGTTTACCAATACGCCGATTATATTACTGTAAATATTTCCTCGCCCAATACGCCAGGCCTTCGAAATCTTCAGTTTGGCGATGCCTTTGAAGCTTTGCTTAAGGGTATTAAGCTAAAGCAGAAAGAGCTAAGTGACAAACACCAAAAATACGTACCTATAGCGGTTAAAATTGCGCCGGATATGAGTGAAGATGAATTGTATGAAATTGCCAAGGCCTTGCTGGCTCACAATATTGATGGTGTTATTGCCACAAATACTACTCTGGCGAGGGACGGTGTATCTGGTTCAAGATATAAGGATCAGGCCGGAGGTTTAAGTGGACGGCCGTTAACTGCGATGTCTACGCAAACCATTAAACTTTTGTCGTTGCAGTTGAAGGATGAAATTCCTATTATTGGCGTGGGCGGCATAATGAGTGGAGCGTGCGCAAAGGAAAAAATAGACGCTGGAGCGAGCCTTGTGCAAATATATACGGGGTTTATTTACCAGGGGCCTGGTTTAATAAAAGAGGCGGCTGAGTCGATTTCCCCAGCGCTTTAACGCCTCTTTTTCGGCTCCTTGAATGTGAGCCTGTTGGTACCCCAGAGGGGTTTTGGTAGAGCGTTGTCCATCGGACAACTTTAGTTTTTTTCTCCTTCTACTTTCGGTTGGTTGCAGAATGGTATAAAAAATAATTAAAAGCTTAGAGTGTCATATGGTTAACTTACTTATTAAAACGTTTTGCCTCCCATGTTAGGTGTTGTTTGAATTTGTGTTTCATGAAGTTATGTTTTAAATGTGTTTAAAACATAACTGGTTAAGCAGTAAAGCCTTCAATAAAGACTAAAAAATCAAACAAACTATTCTAATTGTTCTCCTCTTGAAGGTGTTTTATTAAATAAAATTTGTACTTGGCGGTAATAATCTTCTTACAGACTAAAGTATAGCGCATTATTTGAGTTTTGTTTTGTTTTGTTAGAGTATATAGTTCTAAAGTTTTTCTGAAAGTATGTAAAAAACTCTAACCTGTTTTTTGTTGCCGCACGAACCTAGAGTGTTTTGGGCTTTAATGTTGAGGGTTGGCGCCGTTTTTCTATTTGTGTTTCAATCTTTGTTTTTGGCTGTTTTCCATTTTTGTTTTTTGAAAAGCCACTAGCGTGTTTGCTGTGGCTGCCATTATTAGTTCTTTCTTCAGCTTTGTCGTCGAAATTATTGGATGTTGTGAAGTCTTTGGACTTGGGTGAATGTATTAAAGCCGTTCCAATGATCCTCTCTACCCTCGCGCATCCAGAAAACCAAATGTATCTTGCTTCGCCAGACTCGCGTGGGCATAGTGTACGAGATTTTCCGGTCATACCGGCTTGATGCCCGCGAGTTAATGCGCGTTCACATGACTTCTTTTTTGGCTTTTCATAGGCTAGCTACCTCGAATTAAAAGATAGGTAAATGTGAAAGGATATGACTTCGATCGTTTGATCGATCGAACACCCCAATGCAGAAAGAAAACAACATCACAATTATCTGATGTATTATCCTCATGCATTGTTCACTAGTGCATAGTTCAGGGTGTCCGTTATGTGAGAGTCAGATAGACTCTTTTTTGTGCCGCATCGTTGTGGTGGCGGGCTACCAGTGTCCCAAACGTCGCAGAAAATGTGAACGACTTTATTCTCATAGTAAGTACTTTCATTATGACTACATCGAATAACCACCCGGCAGTGCAACTACCTTCTGAGTATTTCGCCACCTGTCCCATCGGCTTTGAGGCTCTTCTGAGTAAAGAATTGTGTTGTTTGGGTTTAAGTCCTCCGCGCGAGACGGTCGCAGGAGTATATTTCAGGGCTAGCCTCGAACAGCTCTATTCCGTGTGCCTGTGGAGCAGGTTGGCAAATCGCGTGCTTATGCCTCTGGCTCAGGGCTCAGTTACAACTGCCGAAGATTTGTATTCACTCGCACACGCTCTTGCTTGGGAGGGCTACTTCCCGGCAGACGGTAGCTTGATCATCGACTTTAACGGTACTAATGACGACATCAGAAATACCCAGTTTGGCGCACAGACCATAAAAGACGCCATTGTCGATAGAATGCGGGTGCAGATGGGGCAGCGGCCATCGGTCGAAAAGGTGAATCCCGACATTCGTATCAACGCCAGGCTCGCCAAAGGTGTTGCTCATATATCAATCGATATTTCCGGTGATAGTCTGCACAGGCGTGGTTACAGGCGAGGGCAGGGTGGTGCGCCCTTGAAAGAAAATTTGGCGGCAGCCTTATTGCTGCGCTCGGGATGGTTGCAGATGCTGGCACAATCTCGTGAAGCCCACCAACAAATTGCGCTGATCGATCCTATGTGCGGGTCGGGTACCTTACTTATCGAGGCGGCGTTAATGGCCACCGACAGTGCACCGGGTTTAACGCGTGCACATTTTGGCTTTGAGAAGTTAAGTTTTCATAATGCTGACCTCTGGCAACAAGTATTGGCAAGTGCGCGGCAGCGAAAGCTAGCGGGTTTGCAGCTAGCCTTACCTGAATTTCGTGGTTATGACCAAAACCCTAAAGTGCTCGATCGAGCGGCGGAAAACATTGAGGCGGCCGGTTTGTCGGAAGTGATTCGCCTAAGTAAAAAAAGCATTTCGACGTTCAAAAAGCCGACTCATGTGCACATCGATACTGGCCTGCTGATATGTAACCCTCCCTATGGTGAGCGACTAGGAGAGGTGGAGGCCCTGCGAGAGGATTATCGCGAGCTCGGTCGCGTTGCCAAGGCCGAGCTTGAAGGCTGGACGCTTGCAGTATTTACCAGCAATGCAGAGCTCTCTCGCGAGATGCGCTTGCGCCCCAAGAAGAAATACCGCCTTTACAACGGCCCTATATCAGCCGAGTTGTTTTTGTTTGATCTTTTAGGTTCTGAGTCGATTTTGCGGGAAGATAAGCCTTTGCGCGTTGGCGCACCTAGTGGGGATAGTGCTGATAGCGTTTCATCTCAAAGCGCTGTTGATGAGCCCGTAGACGCTGCGCCTTCTTCCGTGTTGTCTGAAGGCGCGATAATGGTGGTCAATCGTATAAACAAAAATCGAAAACGATTAAGTCACTGGATTAAGCAAGAACACATTGAGTGCTACCGTGTATATGACGCTGACATTCCGGAGTATTCGGCCGCCATTGATGTGTACAGTGATTATTTTCATGTACAGGAATATCAGGCACCCAAAACCGTAAGTGAGGGCAAGGCGATACAGCGTTTTAACGATATTCTTCGTGCTGTAGTCACGGTATTTGATACAGATGAAGCGCATATTGTTACCAAAACGCGGCGGCGAAATCGCGGTAAGAATCAATACGAAAAACAACAGGAATTATCGCAAAAAAAATATTTTTCTGTCTGTGAAGGTAACGCAAAGCTAATTATTAATTTGTGGGATTATTTGGATGCAGGGCTTTTTCTGGATCATCGGCCATTGCGGCTGCGCATCGCGCAAGAGATTGCAGGAAAACGGTTTTTAAATTTATTTTGCTATACGGCCACGGCCACTGTGCATGCAGTATTGGGGGGCGCCTTGGCGTCTACCAGCGTGGACATGTCCAACACTTACATTGATTGGGCAGGAAAAAATTTAGCTTTAAATAACATAGACCTTAATCGACACGCTTTGGTGAGAGCCGACTGCGTTGAGTGGTTGCGAGAATGCCGTGAAGGTTTTGATATTATTATGCTCGATCCACCATCGTTTTCTAATTCGAAAAAAATGGATGACGTATTGGATGTTCAGCGCGATCATGTGTCGCTAATCACACGGTGCATGGAATTGTTGAACCCCGGTGGCGTGGTGTATTTTTCGAACAATCTCAGAAGCTTTAAACTCGATAGCGTTGCGTTGTCGCGCTATGCGCAGTTAAATATTACCGAGCAGACCCTAGACCCCGACTTTAAGCAAAACCCAAAAATTCACCGATGCTGGGAATTTAGGGCCGTTAAGGTCGATACCGTCGGTCCGTGTTCGCCATCGCTCTTAAACATTTAAAACTCGAAGTGTTATGTCAAAAAAATTTAAGCTACACAGTAAATATAAGCCAGCGGGCGATCAACCAAGTGCTATTGAGGCTTTGGTTTCCGGGATAAACGCTGGTCTTGCGCATCAAACTTTGCTCGGCGTTACCGGCTCGGGGAAAACATTTACCATTGCCAATGTTATAGAGCGTGTGCAACGTCCCACGCTCATTATGGCCCACAATAAAACATTGGCGGCTCAGCTATATGGTGAGTTAAAAGATTTTTTTCCTGAAAATTCGGTGGAATATTTTGTTTCCTATTATGACTATTACCAGCCCGAAGCTTACGTGCCATCGTCGGACACGTTTATTGATAAAGATGCCTCGGTAAATGAGCATATAGAACAAATGAGATTGTCGGCGACCAAAGCATTGTTGGAGCGCAAAGATGCCATGGTGGTGGCGACGGTTTCAGCTATATATGGTTTGGGTGACCCCAATGCCTATTTGAAAATGATGCTACACGTGGTTAGAGGTGAGCCCCTTGAGCAACGTCAGGTGCTACATCGTTTGGCGGAGTTACAGTACGAGCGCAACGACATAGATTTTAGGCGAGGAACCTACCGGGTACGAGGGGACGTGATTGACGTCTATCCGGCCGATTCAGATTCGGAGGCTGTTCGAATCGAGTTATTTGACGAAGAAGTGGACACTATTTCTATCTTCGATCCATTAACCGGTGAGGTATTAAGCCGTGTTCCGCGTTTTACAATTTACCCTAAAACTCACTACGTCACACCGCGGGATACTATCTTAAATTCGATAGACTTTATTAAGGATGAGTTACAGCAAAGGCTAGAACAGTTGCGCTCGATGGACAAGCTTGTAGAGGCTCAGCGCTTGGAACAGCGTACCAAATATGACTTGGAAATGATGAGAGAGCTAGGCTATTGCACCGGCATAGAAAACTACTCGCGTTACTTATCTGGGCGCAATCCTGGTGACGCGCCGCCCACGCTGTTTGACTACCTTCCCGCCCATGCACTATTAGTTATCGACGAATCCCACGTTACTGTTCCGCAGATAGGTGCCATGTATAAAGGCGATCGTTCGCGCAAAGAAACTTTGGTGGAATATGGCTTTCGTCTACCCTCGGCCCTTGATAATCGCCCCATGCGTTTTGATGAGTGGGAGAGGCGGGCACCACAAATGATCTTTGTTTCCGCGACTCCGGGTAAATACGAAGCCGAAAACCAGGGGCAGGTTGTCGAGCAGGTCGTTCGCCCAACGGGGCTTGTAGACCCCGGCATAGAAATACGACCGGCGGGCACGCAGGTGGATGATTGCTTGTCGGAAATTAATAAGCGTGCTGC
>JBLHGN010000100.1:0-11760 GCA_047616325.1 Lentisphaeria bacterium | reverse complement strand
CCTTTTGTTATGTTGGCGTAGTAAAAAGTAAAAATTAAGATCGAGAGTTAGGCTCGCGTTTCGCGCTTTCCCTAATGGTGAAATTTAAAACATCTGAAATTAAAGCCTATGCTAGAGCTAATCACGGTAGATTCGAGTCCCGTTTAATAAGCGTTATGGATTTTCTCTTAATATAACTAACGCTCATTTTTTTAAGGGCTGCATCATAAGTTCGGTTTAGGTGGGAACGCTGGTTCTTACGTACGCGGGTATACAGACGCCTTGAACCAATAACGACACTCGTCAACGACATTAACGTCCCCAACACGCAAAGTAAAATTACAGAAACATCCCAAAGCGGACGCCGCTCAATAAGAAATAGAAAATCTAAACTATGTAGCCCGTTAAAAAGCCAGCGTTGAACACGCCGTTTGGTGTGATTCGCCATCACCCATTTTCCCGTTACGGCATTAATGTAGATGTAAGTCTTTTCGCTATCACTGACTTTAAATCTATAGACTGGCAGAGACTTTTCCGCACCATGATGTGAATAATAATAGCTGTCATATTTTTCGAGTTTTATAACCTGCTCAACGGTGGCGTTTGGGGTGCAATGATTGATCGCTTCTTTAACCGTGCTTTCAATATGTGTAAACAGCCGATCGTTGTTAATAGGATTCAATAAGGTTTGCCCTGCTGTGAAGGCGCCGAGAGGAAAAACCTTGTCAGCCACCTGGTAGAAGTCAATCTCCTTGAGATCTTTATGGTGTTTTAGAATCTTTTGGATATTGCTCAGCGATAATGATGGGTTATCAAGGGCTAATGTCCCGGAGTATAAGCCTTCGTTGATTTCACATTGAACATCCGAACTAAACACGCCAAAGGGGTTCATGGATAGTAAGCCACTAAACATGTATGAGAACAAAAAGGTGCAACATACCAAGCCCAAAATGTGGTGGTATTTACCACTTCCCTTGTAGGGGGTCACGTCTTTTCCTCTGTAACGCTTCTTCAATCGCAAACGCATTAAGCCGATAACACTACCTGTTAGAACGGACACAACCCCAAAGAAAGATAAAATCACGACAACCCAGTGCCAAACGGAAGGATGTTTGCGTAGTTGAACTGGGTAAATCCAATGTAAGTTGGCGCCCAACCAATTCCAAAAGCGCTCTCTTCTAGATGTATCCCGAACGACTTCACCACTTTTAATAGACACATAGAGGTGGGTACCTTCATCATCATCCACATTAACTTTGTAAAATGGACGGTGGGGATCCAATCCGCCGGATACCGTCCATTGGTCAATATCGACAATTTTTTCTATTAAAACTAACGGCTGATCTGATGAGGTATTTGCATTTTCGTTCTCATTTACTTGCTTGTTCTGATTGAAAACTTGCGCGATGCGTAAAGCAATACTGGAAGTAACCTTGGGAATAACTTCGCCATTATCCGCAAAGACTCCATAGAATTCGTTTTCTGTGGTCTTTAAAAAATATACAGGTCGCGCAAGAAACGTTGTCAGTCGTAGCTGATCGATGTTTTCGGCTCCGACCTTTTTCATCAAAGCATACGGACCGGTTAAGACTGTATTTTCACTTAGGTTCGGGAGTGAAGATAAGCGCTCTTGCGAGGAGAGTGATGGGAAAGGCATATACATCATGACCACGCCAGACACAAACCACATCAAAAAAAACAGAGACATAGCAACGCCCAGCCAGCGGTGGACCAAATAGAGCTTACGCTTAATCATGATTGAAAGAGCTTTTTGTTGCCGGGAAACGGGCATACGTGCTCCATCTCCAAAGCGTCTCTATCGGTCCATGAGGATATCGCTGAAGCCAAAACTTACTAGACTGCCATTGAATAAGTAATATGAAACCAGCAATCACAGGGACAAGACTAAAGGGAGTTTCTCCCATCAACGAAAAACCGTAGCCATAAAAGATCAGTATCCCGATAACGCTTTGCCCCAAATAATTGGTCAATGACATCCGCCCAAGTAATATCAATGGATCAAAAAATTTTCTAAGACGACCTTGACGCCATATATAACCCATGGCGAGTATGTAGCAAATCGCCATGGTAGTGGAACCTATATGGTATGCAAGCGCTTGAACCACACCAATTGGCGTTAACATAAAGGGCGAAGCAAAGATATTTTTAATCCCGGCGTAAATTAAATTGCATGCGATGGCGACTATTACCAATCCTATAACTACCTTAGTTTGAGGAGTCCACCTATGATGGAGCTGTGGAAACAAATAACACCCTACCCAAAATCCAAATAAAAACTGGCCTAACACTTTAAAAACACGACCCGTTTGGAGATAGCTCATCGGTCGTTGCAGTGCGCCGGTAATGTTAGATTGTAAAACTATTATTGGATTATCACTTGTAAACATGGCAATGCGGCTCATGTCGTCTAAACCCCAAGCCTGATGCAGGCGTGCCACAACACTTGCCGACTGATACCAAAAAGGAGCGTCGGCGGTAAAGTAGCGAACGGCGAAAATCACTAGTGGCAACACAAGTAACAGGATAATTAGACGCAACATCAGAGTGCGATTTAGTTTAATAAGCAATGGCAGCAGCAAACCGAGACAGGCATACAATGTAAGAATGTCTCCATACCAAATAAGGTACATATGCACCAAGCCGATAATCAACAATATCCCCATGCGTCGGTACCATAGCGATACAAACTGTGTGCCTTGAGAGGAAATACGTTGCCACTGAATAGCGCAGCCGATGCCAAACAAAATAGAAAACAGCGAGTAAAACTTGCCTTCAACAAAAAAATCAATCGCGAATAGCACACTACGTGTCAACCAATCGGTATGACTTAAATCATCTACGGTGATATAAACCGCACCGGTAAACGATAATAGGTTGGCAAGGAGGATTCCACACAAGGCAAATCCTCGCAAAGCATCTAGCATGGGTATTCGGTCAAGGTTTGACGTCGGCTGCATAAAATGAAACCCTAAATAATTGCTTAAAATTTTATTTGCAAGGTCATACTGTATTGGCGTGGAGCACCCAGCATAACCTGATTCGCATAAATAAATGATGGGTCAGTTTGTCCCAGATAGAACACATCAGACCATGCAACATAAGGCTCGTCAGTCAAATTGTCTACGCGAAACGCCACACGATAATTATCCTGTACCCAAGCAAGATAAGCATCAAACAATTGATAGGACTTGAAACGTACATCATTGTTGTTATCACCAAAACGATCATCGATAAAGCGATAACCGCCTCCTATCTCCAGTGGAGTTTCCGCTATATTTGAGTAGCTTGTCCAAAGATTGGCTGTGGTTTCGGGCACATTTGGTGGTGTATTTCCGGCAAGCGCAATGGTGTTTGTGCCTCGTTCAAATGACGCGTCCGTATAGGCAGCATTGGCACCTAATTTCCACTTCGTGCTAAGCTGTGATGTCACGGAAAACTCCAGCCCGCTGGAGTCTTGGCCACCGATATTTGTTGTGCTATCAAGTGCAAATTGCTGCTGAATATCATCCCGAGTAATATCGAAGTAAGCAAAGGTCATTTCGGTTTTATCCAAGGTCGCTTTTAGGCCAATTTCCCACTGAGTTGAGGATGTGAGTTCGAAATCTTGATTGCTACTGACTAAAAATATATTCGAACCAATAGGATCGTTTGCATCACTGAATTGACCATATAAGGTCCAATCATCACTTACATCAAACACCAAACCCAGTCTGTAACTCCACCAATCATAAGTGCGTGAAAAGCCAGAGCCTTCATCTACGCCCTCGGCGTTGAAATTATAACGATCCAAATCCATCTCGTCGTAACGCAGAGCAGTCACAAAACTCAACCTATCGGTGACTTGTAAAGCGTTTTCTGCAAACATGGCCAAACTTTGTATATCGGTTGGGCTGACACCGCGTAACTCCAGCGGCCCGTAAACGCCGGGTATGGGGTCATAAGGATCGACAGAATCTCCCTCAGATACGGGTATTGCTCTACGAAATCCACGGCTGCGCTTGAAATCTATATCCATGAATTCGGCACCAACGAGAAACCGATTTTCCAGCCCAAATAACTTTCCGGTTTGATTCAGCGTCAAACGGTTGCCGAACTGCTCCTGATCATGAAATACAAAAAAATAGCCATAGTAACGCTGAATATCACCAATATTTGTACATACATCCACAACTTCAGTACAGTAAACATATCCTTCCGCATTGATCCATTTGCGATCTGCGGAGAAAGAGTAAAGGCTGTTTTGTATCGTTAAGTTGTCGCTTGGGTTCCATTCCAGGTCTGCACGTAAAAACAATTGGTTAGAGCGAGACTGTCCGTCTGACACATTGTAATTATTGAATCGCATGTCTTCATCTATGGTTTCACCCGTAGTTGTTGCAATAATATCGGTCATTGGGTTGCGTGCGGCACTCAGCGGCACTAGCGGCGTACCAAAATATGTACCGACATCATCATCGACGTAATCAGCGCTTAATTTGAGGAAAAGGTCTTCTTCGATTTGCCATGCAAGGCTTCCAGTGACGTTACTGGATTCAGAGTCGGTATTGTCGACAAAGCCGTTTGATGCATAAGTGCTAAGATCTAAGCGATAGCCCAGTTCGGGATTAATCGACCCCCCGGCTCCTAGTCCTACCTGATAAGAATCAAAACGACCTGCAGAGAACAGTGCATCGTAGCTCTGCTTAGCACCGACTTCAGCGCCTTTTGGAACGGCGTTAACTACACTACCAACAGCTCCAAGTCCATTTAAGACTGAGGACGGCCCACGCAATACTTCCACGCGCTCCAGGTTAAATGTATTTTGCGGGCGCATGACCATGCTGCTAGGTCCTACCCATAAACCGTCTCGCAAAATACTAATCTGACCACGGGTAAAACCCCGCATAGAGAAAGACGAAGGCGCTGCAGGATGGTCGCCAGAAATTACGCCAGGTAGGCTTTCTACGGCATCGGTGAGACGTTGATAACCACGCGCACGCATAACTTCACTATCAATTATCTCGACTGTAGCGGGAGTTTCCTTAGCGGTTAAACCTAAACGGCTTCCTGTATCTGATTTACCAAAGAGCCCCAATTCACCTACCGTATCTCCTATAACAACAACTTCTTCAATATCAGGTTTTTCAACTTTTGAAGCGGTTTGAGCTGATATATCGAAACCATAAAGTAGAGCCGCCAAAATAAATGCCATTGGCTTAAAATGAGATACTATTTTTTTGAACAATTTAATCCCCTTATAAAAGTTAGTACCGAGCAATAATGATATGATGTATCATATCATTATTGCATTGAAATGTCCCTACTAAATTTATAGCCGCCCTATTTATTTAAATTCCATCCTAATTTTTTCCATTCGCTTACCGAGTTCCTTCAAGAGAATATTTTTGGTATAGGGTTTCATCGTTTTCCATTCCTTGCATTCTTGACGACAGCGCCCACAACCTAAACACCAACCCTTGGGGCCTGAAAATTCGCATGCATCTATGCAAGGGCTTTGATTACATTTCAATTTGAATCCTCCATACAGTTTTTTCTTTTACGAGAGACTATCTACTCTCTTGCAACACCTGTTCGATCCCAGTTTCTAGCTGCCGAAGCTGGTTCAATTCTTCAAACAGGCGTTGTTCTAGGTTCTTGAAATTAAGCGGCAGTGAACGTTGACAAATATGGTACCCCGATCCGACAATCTGATAACCTTTCCAGGTTTTAATCCGGTCTCCCTCTAGTGCCAAGAATCTTTGAATAAACTCCGATTGCGAGGGACAGTCGTCTTCGGCATGCATGCACACTGGAAAGGCTTTTTGTTTGATCTGCGGCGCCTCAATATAGGTTTCAAAATGAATGCCGCCCTGATTTTGATTGTGCCAACTCTCTTTATACAACTGCAAATAAGCTCCACGATTGTATATTTCCCAGCCGTCCTCAAACCAATTAGCTTGTTTAAGATTTTTTTCAAGATTACGGAAAACACCGTTAATATTTTTCATACCGTTAAGACACCTCTATTATCAATTAAAATCACCCCAAGCCATGATTTTTAGTTCAAGCAACTTTTTAAAGAACGAGTAATATAGTCTTCGTCCAGATCTTTGCCTATAAATACCATGCGATTAACCGGATCTTGATCACCCCAAGGTTTGCCAGCCTGACTGCCAAAAATCATATGAACGCCCTGAAAGACGATTTGTAAATCTTCACCCTCTACACCAACTATTCCTTTCATGCGATAAATGTCTTCGCCTTTGACTTGTAAGAACATATCAATCCAGGCATTGATTTTTGACATATTGAACAGTCCTGGTAGTTCAATCGCAACCGACGATACGGCATCGTCGTGCTCATGCCCTGCATTAAAAAAATGCTCAGCGACGGGCGTGTATTCAGTATCGTCTTGATCATAGAGTTTTAACTCAAACTCTTCTGGTGTGTGCTGGGAAAAAACGGCTAATGCTTTAGCGTTCTCCACGACGAAAGGAAATTCATAGCTCTCTTGACCTTCAAGTTGTAGCTGGAAACATTTTCCGAGTTCATCAATTGATTGCCTATCAGATAGCGGTGTGGCTGTTTTCGAAAATTCTGTAAATACCGATTCAGCTAAGGTCAACACGGCATCTTCAGAGACTTCGTTCACGTCAGCCATTAGAAAGGACATGTCCGGGTCGGGGCCGCTTTGCATCTGAAAAAGATAACGGCCTGCAGGTAACTGCCATATGCCTCCCCACTCGAATGGGTACTCGGGTTCCAGAAAACTTGGTTTCATTTCTACGGCACGCTGAAGATTAAAACCACCGATATCCAGCAATTCGGCTATTGGGGCATTAGCCATAGTGGCTGAGTAGAATCCAGCCATTTGATTAACTTCTTGTAAACGTCTTTTCAGACTGGCCATCTCTTCTTCGCTTATCAAGTCCGCTTTATTCAGTATGATGCGATCGGCGAAAGCCACCTGGGCCATGACTTCATCCGTATTGTCATTTAAGTGGGTGGTAACATGTTTCGTATCGACAAGTGTGATAATGCCATCAAGCTCATACTGTTCGCTGATGCCTTGATCTACAAAAAACGTTTGTGCAACAGGACCAGGATCGGCCATACCCGTAGTTTCTAGAATGACTCGATCAAATTTATCTTTGCGGTCAGCCAACTCGCCCAAAATGCGAATTAAATCGCCACGTACCGTACAGCAAATACAACCGTTATTCATTTCAAAGACTTCTTCATCGGCATTGATCACCAAATCCTGATCAATCCCTATTTCTCCAAATTCGTTCTCGATGACGGCGATGCGAAGACCGTGTTCTTCTGACAAAATACGATTGAGAAGTGTGGTTTTGCCACTACCAAGGAAACCCGTAAGTACCGTAACAGGAATTTTATTAGACATTTAGCGATTCTCCAGAAAGTAATTTATAGCGTTGTTAGGCAGATGATTTTAAGTTCGACCAAATGCAGCAATGAGTGATTCGATGTTGTGTTTCATCATATGTAAATAGGTGCTAGCCGAGCCGTTCTCTTCGCTTAATGCATCCGAATATAAGGTGCCCCCGATAGCAACGTTCGTCTCAACAGCAATACGCTGCAGCAACCGTGGGTTTGTGATGTTTTCAATAAAGATTGCGGCCACACGCTGTTCACGTATCTGATTGATCACGGCCGCGACATCTTTTGCTGAGGCTTCGACCTCAATATTCAGCCCGACAGGGGCGAGAAACTGAATATCATATTCACGACCCAAATAGCCAAAAGCATCATGACTGGTTACGACAATACGTTTTTCCCTTGGAATTTTTGTGAGCCGTTCTATGAGATGCTTTTCTAGTGCGCCCAGGCGAAGTAAATAGGCCGCTTGACGCTGCGTAAATACAGAGGCAAGCGCTGGTCGTAGCGTTCTGAAGGTATCGGTGATATTTCGAATGTAAACACGAATATTGTGAAAACTCTGCCAGGCATGTGGATCGATTTCTCCACTGTAAGTCATCGCTTTCACTCCTTCACTTGCGATAAGTTGTTTGTTTTTAAAACCACTATTGTGTATTAAACGTGATATCCAACCTTCAAACTCCAATCCATTGAAGACAACTAAATCTGCTTTAGCAATGGCAACCGCATCAGAGGGTTTAGGCTGATATGTGTGTGCGTCGCTATTTCGGCCAACCAAATTCACTACACTGACATGTTTACCACCCAATTCTTTCACGAGATCTTCCAGAATGGAAAAGCTGGTAACAACTCGAATTTTAGTGTTGTTCGCACTGGCAGTATTCGTCAAAAATAACAGACAAAGAAAAAACGATTTTACAATATTCGGCATGCGATACATGGTGTTAGCCTGTGAGGTGACGTCGTGGATAGTATTTTTTAAGTAATCCACCGTTCAAACCTATAAACAAAGAGGTTATATAAATGGCTCCCAATGAAAGTATAATCGCTGGGCCTGCAGGCAAATCAAAGTAGAAGGAAAGCAATAGACCGATATAACACCCCGAAAAACCTATGATCATGGCAATCATCAATATCCCATCTAACGTTTTTATCCAAAAGCGGGCTGCAGCAGCAGGCAAGATCATGATACCGATAGCCATCAACGTACCCAGCGCGTGAAAACCAGCGACTAAATTAATCACCATCAAAAACAGAAAGCCAAAATGCGCGATTGAGCTTGCTTTACCGGACCGAAGTAAAAAAGAAGGATCGACACACTCGATGACCAGCGGGCGATAAACTAATGCCATTAACAACAAACTGATCGTGCCTATGCTGGATAACAACCACAGAGCGGCGTTATCAAGCGCTAAAATATTGCCAAAGAGCACATGAAATAGATCCACATTGCTTCGCTTGAGCGAAATGACAAGCACACCCAGTGCGAGCGAAATTAAATAAAAGGCCGCTAAACTAGTGTCCTCTTTAAGATGGGTGTTGCGCGCGACCCAACCCGCTAATGCAGCAACAACAAGCCCTGCAACCAGGCCACCTAAGGTAAGTCCAATTAGTGATAACCCGGATAGTAAGTAGGCAATGGCCGCACCAGGTAGTATCGCGTGAGCCATCGCATCGCCCGTCAAACTCATTCGCCGCAAGGTCATAAATATACCCACCGGCACAGCGCCCAAACATACGGCAATACTGCCGATTAAGGCACGCTGCATAAAAATGTATTCGCTGAACGGGCTGAAAAAGAGCTTATCCATTAAGCGGCACCCTGCTGACACCAGTGTGCGTGGTCATCAAAGGCTTCGGATAGCTGTGTTGCTCTTTTTAGGTTCTCCTCACAAAGGATGTCATTCGTTGAACCATACCCAATACATTCGCGTGATAGCAATAAAGTTTTGGGGCAGTGCTTTTGAACATAATCAAGGTCGTGGGTAACCATGATCACCGTTCGCTTGCCTTGATGCCACCGCTTGATAAGCTGAGTAAGGTCTGTGAGTGTTTTTGTATCAATGGCATTGAAGGGCTCATCCAATAAGATCACTGACTGATCTTGCAGGAGAACACGTGCGAAAAGGCTGCGCTGTAATTGCCCGCCGGAAAGCGTATTAATCATGCGGCGTTCAAAACCTTGTAAGCCTACCGCCGCAATAGCCTCTTCGGATTGCTTATATTGCGGACTTTTTAGCGCTTTCGAATAGCCTAGTTTGCCCCATAACCCCATCGTCACCAGATCAAAAACGTTGATAGGAAAGCTACTATCTAGCTGTGTTTGCTGCGGCAAATAGGCGACGGATTGTTGGCATAGACCTTCGATGCTTCCTCCATGGATTGCAGTAAGTCCAGCCATTGCATTCAGCAAGGTTGATTTCCCTGCACCGTTGGGGCCAACAATGGCAAGCCACTCCCCTTGTTCTATAGTTGCTGTTAGATGATGCACGGCTGGATGCCGCTCATAGGCAAGTGTGAGATTATGAAGGCGGATTGTCATGACGAATGGGTGACTCCGATCACTAATACCCACATCGCCAAGCTCAAAGCTAACGCTAAGCCAATACGGGTGTAGACACTCCAATATAAAAGGGGTTTCGTTTGCTTCATCCTAAAGCGATTCATTTTGGATTACTCCTATTTTTACCTGATGTGTGCAACTGCACGGACTCAGTATCAGCACTGGCTTGCAGGTAAAAACAATTCGGGCGGCCATTATGACAAGCAGGCCCTGTTTGCTTTACCATGCATAGTATGGTGTCGCCATCACAATCAAAACGCATCGCCATCAACTCTTGAATATGACCGCTGGTTTCTCCTTTCACCCAAAAATTATCACGGCTGCGCGACCAATACGTCATACATCCGGTTGCCAAGGTTTTTTCTATCGCTGTTCGGTTCATCCAAGCTTGCATCAATACCTCTTTGCTTTGGTAGCACTGTGTTACCACTGGGATTAAACCTTGACCGTTAAAGGTTAATTGTTCGATACACTCGTCTAACGAAAAAGATTCGTTGACGGTGATGGATTCAAGTGCTTGGTAAAAAGTATTTAACATTGCTAAGTCAACTTCGCCGAACAATAATTGCAGAGGCATTGCAACTCTAATTGCAGTTGCGTGAGCGTGTAACCCGCTTTACTTACCAGTTTGCTCAATTCATCAATAATGCTTTTGGAAATAGAAATTTCCTCCACGCTTTGGCATTTACTGCAAATTAAAAATTGCGGCACTTTGTGTGGATGACTACAGGTAATATGGGAGCAGGCAACGTAATTCTTAGTTGTACTCAGTTTGCGAACTAAATCTTCTGCTTCGAGAAACTCCAGAATGCGGTACACCGACATCGTCGGTATGTGGTTTTCACAAGCATTATTGTAAGTGTCGGCGATTTCATAAGCTGATAATGGCGTGCTGGAAGTGAGTAGAATCCCTAAAACGCTACTACGTTTTTCGGTCAACCGCCCGCCAGAAAATGCACACACTTGTTTTGCTTGATCGATAACACGATTGAGTTGTTGCTTATTCATAACGCAATGACGTTGTTGTTGGGGGTCAACGCCACAGCGCCTTGCTTGGTTTCTGTTATCCACATCACGTCGATTTTCTCAATGCCGGCGAATTGATTCATTAGATCAACCGACACAGAATCTAATTGTTTTAGATTTTTACAGCTAAAAAGATACTCAGCGCTTATTTCGCTGTGGTCACTTTCTTCATGCTCTTTTGAATGACTATGATGGTCGTGCTCTTTAGTCTTGTTGTGCTCGTCAACCGCAACCCCCGATACATCGACCGCTGTTTTTATTAGTTGACAATGTGTCCCGATGAAGGCAAACAAACGCACGGGTTCTTTTAAGACCGTTTCTAGATGTGCTGCGGCTTCCTTTTCCTTGGCCGACCTAGCCGCGTGCTCAAATCCTACTAAGTTTGCTGCAGGTGACTCGAAGCGTATTTCGAGCATTTCATTCTCTAGCGCCAAAGTAAGGGTCGCTAGCCCATGAGTATGAGCGTCTTGAGAGCCAGCTCTCGCTAGAGCTGACCCCAATAACAAGGCTGGAAACAAGAAATTAAAGATTAACCTCGTGTTACATTTCATAGGCATTTCAATCCTGATTCATGACGAAATTCATTGTCAAAAATAAAAAGGCGACATCAACGTTCACCTGTCGACAAGGCAAGCAAATAAAATTGGAAGCCAGTACATAAAACAACCACCGACGTTCGCCGCTCCGAAAAAGACAGAGAATTCAGTTGCATGGAGCTCTTTTAGATGCCCTGTGATCGCGACAAAAGAAAGATATGATACATCATATCTTATTATATCCGCAAGAGTGAT
>JBLHGN010000099.1:0-11769 GCA_047616325.1 Lentisphaeria bacterium | reverse complement strand
GCGTATAGCAGAGGCCGATACGGTTGAAAAGTGGGAAGCATTGCTCCCCTGGAATGTTAAAGACGCTCTTAAAAAAAATACGCCTGAAAGTAATATGGGCTAGTACGTCGATTTTTGGGCGCTTACAGTAAAACTGATATTAAATAGTCAAGTTTTTTAGACTCAGCACTTTCCTCTAGTTTATATTGTAAATAGTCTACAGCAAGGGTTAGGTGTTCAGAGAGTGAGGTTGTGGATTCTGAAGACAGCACCATGTTTTTCAGCTCATCGGGTACTTCGCTCAAGTTTTCAATTTTCTCATCAATCTCATGAGTTTCAGCTCTATTCTCTCTTTTTTCTACATGGACGTTTGTTCTTGATATTGTTATGTTATTTTCCCGTTCGTAATGGATAGATTTTTTGCGAAAATATACTGGAGTTCCATTTTTTAAATCCATCGGTGAAAAATCTCTAAAAAAAGCTGCAAGTGGACTATATTCATTTTGTAGGTTCTGCTCAAAATCTGCTCGTTTACTGGTGCGTGAGGTAATTTTTTTGTATGTAATGCCGTTCTTTTTTATCTCTGCTTTTGTAATTCTGTCCGAAAGTAAAAATGTCTCAGATTCTAGAGCTTCAGAAAAATAGCGTGGTAGTTCATTTAAGGTCTTTTGTAAATCTGAGCATTGTTTGATTGCCAATTTCGTAGTCTTTATGTCAAAGGGTTGGTTGCCGAGAGGGAGCGGTGTTATGTTGATAATAAATTCAATATCTTGGAATAGAGATAATTCCTCTTCAGGGTGAAGGTCTAATATTTCTACTAGCTTTAGCCGCCTAGATTTTGATAGTTTTAATTTCGTGTGTCCGCTCATGCTTTTACCTTATTTGGCTGATCTTAAATTTGGGGCTATTCTCGTTCGATATTTCTTGCGACCACCAGCACATCATTGCCCTACGTCTCTCAATGTACTCAGCGCGGTTATAGGCCCGTCTAACTTCATTGCCGTCTACGTGAGCCAAAGCCGCTTCTATTACATCAGAGTCAAAGCCATGTTCATTGAGAGTGGTGCTGGCCAACGCTCTAAGCCCGTGCGCCACTAGTACACCCCCATACCCCATGCGTTTTAAAGCCATATTTGCCGTTTGTTCGTTAATACAGGTGCGAGGCTTGCGGTCGGCAGGAAAAACGTACTCACGGTGACCGCTGATAGGTTTGATGCCTTCCAGAATCGCAAGGGCTTCTGGTGATAGGGGGACAATATGAACGCGGCGCTTTTTAGTTCTGTGTTCGGGTATCGTCCATTGCTTTTTATCGAAGTCAATTTCGTCCCAGCGTGTACCAGCAGCTTCACTTGGGCGGGTCATTGTGTGGAGTTGCCAAAAAATAAGATGGCGTGTTACAAGTTTAATGCTGGCATTTTTCACACGTTCGACCAGCTCTGGCAGTTGTTCCGGTCTTATGGTGGGCATGTTGGTTTTGGTGGGGCTTTGAAAGGCGTTTTTAATGCCTGCCAGTGGGTTGTTTTCCAGTAGTCCCGAGTTAACCGCAAATATCATTATTTCGTTTAGTCGCTGGCAAAGACGTTTGATTGTTTCGTAGTTACCCTTAGCGGCAATTGGTTTTAGTGTGTCTATGGTTTTGGGGGCGGTTATTTGCTGAAGGGGCAGTTTGCCAAGTTGGGGGAATATGTGAAGCTTAAGCGAACTCCAAATATCTTCAGCGTAGTTGGGGGTGACTTTCGTCTTTTTAAGCTCAAACCACTGTGCGGCGACAAGTTCCAAAGTATTCCTAAGTGCCTTTGTGGTTTTGGCTTCCAGCTCCTCTCTTTTCTCTTTGGGGTCAATGTCTTGCGCGAGTAGCTGCCTTGCCTCTTCTCGCATTTTTCGGGCTTCTGCGAGGCTTGTTGTTGGGTAGTTGCCCAAGCTTAGGTTTGCTCGTTTTTTGGTGAAAGGCCGGTAGTAGTTGAATAGCCAAAGCTTGGAGCCGTTGGGCTTGATGCGCAGCGCAAGGCCTTGACCGTCTACAAGGTTATATTCCTTGGCTTTGGGCTTGGCTTGCTTTACTTCGGTATTGGTAAGGGGGCGTGTTGTTCTGGCCATAGTAACACTGAGAACCTGTAGTAGTGGCTGGTGTTACTATAGATGTTACTAAAAATACAGGATGTTACAAGCTCTTATTGGTTCTTATAGGCACAAAAAAGCCCGCAACTCGTTGAAGTGGCAGGCTTTAGTGATATTCTTTGGGTTTGCTGAAACCCTTATTTGGTGGAGGCGGGGGGATTTGAACCCCCGTCCGTCAGCACTCTGCTCTCGGCTCTACATGCTTAGTTTCCGTTAATTGATTTAACTTAATGCAGCCCAACGGGCAGGACGCATCTCGCGAGTTCGCTTTAATTTTACAATGCCACCACGATCTAAATGACACAGCTATCCAGTTCTATATGACGGTTGTTAACGCGGTACTGGCACCTTGTCACCAACCGCTAACAGGGTTTAAGCTGCTAGGGCGTAATCGCTATCGTTTGCAATTATAAGTTTGCAGCTTTGGATTAACGTGATTAGCTACCATCACGACATGCACCTTGAGTTTTGTTACCAGCGTCGAATCCTAATCGCCCCCTTTCTTCGCATAACGCCTGTACTCTTCGTTGCTGCTCGGCTTCGCAAATGCCCACGTACTGATGTACGCTCCGCGTTGCTCACCTCACGCGCCTCGATTACAAGCGTTCTGCTTTGAAACTTTTTTCTTCGCATAATGCCTGTCTTTAACGACTTGCGATCAGTGAGTATACCTGTTTGATTCGTTTTGCACCAATAAGTTTGCTTTGTTTTGGTTTTCTTGTGTTTTTATGTAGAGTGGCCTGACTTGAAACGATGATAATCAAATAATTATGTTGAACCGCGAAGTGTTTTCATGGCGTCTATTGCTTGGTCCCTTGTTGGCCGTGTTCTGTTATCTCGTGCTGCAACAGTATTCTTCGTTGAATTCACAGGCAATTTTGGTGGCTTCGATCACCGTTCTGTGTGCCCTGTGGTGGGTGTTTGAGCCCATTCCTATTCCTGCAACGTCTCTGCTGCCTTTGGCGGTGCTGCCGTTATTGGGGATTTTGACGCCATCGCAGGTGGCAGAGGCTTACGGTAATCCTCTTATCTTATTGTTGATGGGTGGCTGCATCTTATCGACAGCAATGGAGCGAAGTGGAGCGCACCGTCATATTGCCTTGCTTATGGTGAATATGCTGGGTGGGAATTCGGCGCGGCGCGTGGTGCTGGGTTTTATGGCGGCTTCTGCACTTTTAAGTATGTGGATATCGAATACGGCAACAACCTTGATGCTTTTGCCTGTTGCACTTGCTGTCATCGCTTCTACGCAACACAAGGCGTTGGCGGTGCCACTATTGTTGGGTATTTGTTATGCGGCCAGTATAGGGGGCATGGGAACCCCCATTGGTACGCCGCCGAATCTCATTTTTATGCGTGTTTACGAGGAAACCGTGGGCGAGGCGGTAAGTTTTGTGACCTGGATGAGCTGGTGTCTGCCTGTGGTGATCGTCTTGGTTCCGCTAGCCGGTTGGTGGCTTACGCGTAATTTGAATGTGAGAGGGGGCTTTAATATCCCTGAAAATGAGGCATGGACGCTGGAGCAAAAGCGCGTGATGTGGGTATTTTCCATTACCGCTTTGGCCTGGGTGACCCGCACTGAGCCCTTTGGCGGGTGGCGAGAGTGGCTTAATTTTCCCAGCGCAAATGACGCCAGTGTGGCTTTGCTAGCAGTGATCGCGATGTTTATCGTGCCCAATGGCAAAGGTGAGCGCTTACTTAGCTGGGAGGCCGCTGTCAAAATCCCCTGGGGAATGTTGCTGCTGTTTAGTGGGGGTATCGCCTTGGCCAAAGCTTTTGTTGTGAGTGGCTTGGCGCAGGCTTTGGCCGGCGGCCTCACGGCTCTGTCGGATTTGCCGGTTGTATGGATGATATTATTGGTGTGTTTGGCGGTTACCTTTCTAACAGAGGTCACGAGTAATACCGCAAGCACGAGCTTGCTTATGCCGCTTTTGGCCGTGGGTGCCGTTACGGCTGGAATAGACCCTTTGTTATTAATGGTGCCTGCAGCACTCAGCGCGAGTTGTGCGTTTATGCTGCCGGTGGCCACCGCGCCCAATGCCATTGTATTCGGGAGTGGAAAGGTGCCCATTATGGCAATGGTGAAAACGGGCTTGGTATTGAATTTTATTGGTGCCGGGGTGATCACCTTGGTGTTGGTCAGATTGGGTTAGCGGCCTGAGCTCAGGGTATTGCTATTAGTTACTCAATCGCCAAGGCGTTCTAACGGCAATGAGTGGATCTGAAGCGCCTACTTGTTATGGTCGCGCATTACTCTCTGCTTTTGAACACCCCAATCGCGGTCTTTTTCAGTCTGTCGTTTGTCGTGTAGCTGCTTGCCTTTGCCCAGGGCAACCTCACACTTTACGATGTGATTTTTCCAGTAGATGGCGGTGGCAACTATGGTGTAACCCTTTTGTTCGGTTGCTTCTTGTAGTCGGCTTAGTTCGCGACGATTCATGAGCAGTTTTCGCATTCGCGTTGGTTCGGTCACATAGTGGGTACACGCCTCAGGTAAGGGCTGAATCTGTGCCCCCATTAACCATGCTTCGCTATTGTGGAAGGTAACGTAACTTTCGGTGAGCTGGCCTTTTCCTGCCCGTAGCGCTTTTACCTCCCAGCCTGTTAATGCCAAGCCTGCCTCGAATTTTTCTTCAAGGAAGTAATCGTGGCGGGCCCGTCTATTTTGGGCAATGGTGTTGTTGGTCTGTTTTTTCTTTTTCGATGGTTTATTCATTGCGAGATTATACGCTTAAATCGTGGGGCTGTAGGTCATCAATGCGTGGCTTTTTGCTGCTAAATAGTCGATTTTTAAGCTAATACTTTCTGAAAAAACATTAACAGAATCAGTGCCGGGCAAACAAACCTGACATATAGGGGCCAAACCTTCCAAAAAATACCGTGCTCCACGTTAGGGCTGCCTTGTTTTAATTCGGCCAGTAGGTGATCTCTGTGAAGAATCCAACCCGCAAAAAGACAGAAGGCTACGCCTAATAAGGGCTCACTATATTTGGTGGTGATGTCGATGATTAAACCGAACATGGTCGAAAAGTTAAAAATTATGAGAGCACTTATAGCAAAAATGACTCCGCCTGTAATATAGGTGGCTTTGGTGCGCCCCAATCCGGTTTGCTCGACGGCAGTTGATACCGGGACTTCCAGCATAGAAATTGAGGAGGTGATAGCCGCTATGGTCATCAACGTGAAAAAGGCAAAGGCGACAATGGGGCCGACTGCACCCATGGAATTGAATAGGGTGGGGAGTACTTGAAATATCAGGTCGGGCCCTGCAATTAGGCTGCCTCTATCGGTAAATACGGTAGTGCCGTAGCTTTTTGCTACGTAAATAGCGGGTAATATCAATAAGCCAGAAATAAAAGCAATGCCAATGTCTACTAAGGCCACTATGGCACCCAGAGCGGGAAGATTTTCTTGTTTGCTCATATAAGAGCCATATACCAGCATGGTACCCACGCCCAAAGAAAGTGAGAAAAAGGCCTGACCCAAAGCGTCTACGATCAAGTCGGGTTCCAGCACCTTGCTCCAGTCTGGCACCAGATACACTTTGAGACCTTCCATTGCCCCGGGCTGATTTAAAACATAAATAATCAATAAGGCCAAAAGCGCGAATAGCACTGGCATTAAGCGAGATGACCACTTTTCGATACCGTTTTCAATGCCGCGAGCAATGATCCACATATTGATGAGGGCAAAAATTACGGAGCCTATCAAATTGCGTGGTATTGAATTTGTTGTGAGCCATGTGCTGGCTTTTTCCATGCCGAACAAGGAGGTGAGTGCTTCGAGTAAATAAGCCAGCATCCAGCCGGCGACGATGGTGTAAAAACTAAGAATAAGGCTAGCGGTAACTACACCGTAATATCCTACGGCTTTTCCCGCGACATGAGCGGGTTTGCTGTTGCTGATAGTGGTCAGGGCTGTGACAACATTGGCGCGGGCATGCCTTCCTATAATGAGTTCGGCCATTAGTGCCGGGTAGGCGATCATAAAGCTCAGTACTATATAAACCAGAACAAAGGCGGCCCCGCCGTTACCCGCCGCCTGAGTGGGAAACCCCCAGATGTTTCCGAGGCCAACGGCTGAACCTGCAGCGGCAAAAACAAACCCCAGTCGCGATGAAAACTGCCCTCTATTTACGCTCATTGTGAATTTCCATTCTTATATTTTGGATCTTTGGTGTGCAGGTATTGTGGGAAAATCTATTTCTCTGGTATAAACAAATAGCTTAGGAAAAAAATTCTAACAGCCCTTTGCCAAAATATTTGCTCATAACAGTATTGATGAAAATCAGTAAAAGTATTGCGGGAATAAATGTGCGAAGTGAAAAATTAACATAACGCTCATAGAGGGTGCCCTTAAATCTAACTTCTCCCTCTTCGAGCGCCTCGTCAAATTTTTGAGTGTTCCAACGGTAGGAGACCAGCATGCAAATGATGAAGCCGTTTAGGGGCAGGATGGTTTCGTAGAAGATGTCGACGATAAGGTCGAAAAAGGATTTGGTGGCACCGCCATAGCCGATAAATTCGGTAAAAAATTGAACGCGACCAAAAGATACGGCGCTAGCCAAAATAAAGAGTATTAATGCAGCGCCCAGCACTAACAAGGACTTGTTTCGCGAAAATCCCATCTCGTCCATAACGCCCGAAACAGGCACTTCTATAATTGATACAAGTGAAGTGAGTGCTGCAAAAAATACAAGCAAGAAGAATGTCGCAGCCACCAAACTTGCCCCAAAATAACCGATGCCTGCTTGCATAGCTAAAAATATTTTAGGTAAAAAAGAAAATATTAAAGACACAGAAGAGCTTGATAATTCTTCTGGGTTTATATCAGGATTAAATGAGAATATGGCGGGTAATATTAATAGGCCCGCAAAAAAAGCCACCCCGGTGTCGGTTATCGCGACCATTTTTGCCGAATTGGGTATGCCTGTATGTTTATCCATATACGAGCCGTAGGTGATTAATATGCCCATGCCCAATGACAGCGAGAAAAAGGCCTGGCTGAGCGCACCGTTGACTACGTCAGGTGTTATTTTGCTTGCGTCGGGAATGAGGTAAAACTTTAATCCGGCTAGGGCATTGTCTTGAAAAAGTACAAAAACAACTAAGCCAATAAGCATAATAAGGAGTGCGGGCATCATTATTTTTGCTCCACGCTCTATGCCTTCTTTTACGCCTCCAGACAAAATTAAACCTACTAGTACAGTTAAGACTATAAAATAGCCAAATACTTGATTGGTATTTATAAACGCTGAGAAGTAACTGTCGTTTGCCAGCTGGTCCAAATTGCCCAGTGCGATATTGACCAAGTAGCCCAGCACCCATACGGTAATCACCGTATAAAATACGGTCACCATTATCGGTGTGATCAGCGCCAATGCCCCACCGATATGCCAGAATTTTTGCTTTCCTGCAAAGTGTTTATAGGCCCCAAGGGGATTTTTACGACTTTGGCGACCTGCCGCTAGCTCGGCGATCATTACTGGAAGACAAACTATAAAGACAAAAAAGGCGTAAATAAATAGGAAGGCTGCACCGCCGTTTTTGGCGGCGTTGACGGGAAAGCCGACTAAATTGCCGATGCCTACTGCGGAACCCGCCGCGGCCAGAATAAAGCCGATTCGCGAACCAAACTGCTCTCTTATTTTTGCCATGATAATCTCTGTTCTGGTAGTGCTATATGTTATTGTTGTTCGACTCGTTCACTGCGAAATGCAATCGCTGCCCTCTATTGTGCATTTGTTTTTGCTAAACCAATAGGTTTATAGTGCGTGCTAGCCTTTGTAAGGCGGTTCGTGAGTAACATTCCATAGCGTTGCTTTCCTCAAAAAATGCAGTTGAACTCACTTTTTTGAGCCCCGCAGATTGAATCTTGAAATGCCTTGGCTCATCACTCGGCCAGTGGTGGTTGGCCCGCAGTTCGTGAAATTCTACAATTTGCGCGCTCGCAGCACCATAGTGAGTACGAGCCTGTGGCAACATATTCAATTGATATTTGTCTGCACCGTGGCATAATTCAGTGAATCGCTGAGAAAAGTTTCTGGGAGTTTTTTGAAGAAAATCACACGCAGTGCCCTTGTTTCGTATTCAGCACAGCAAATGTTTGTGCTGGTGAATGATGTAGAGCGCTATCCACAGTTTATGCCCGGTTGTGTTGCTGCCCAGGTATTGTCTCGTGGCGAAAACTGGCTTGTTGCTCGTCTGGATTTGTCCAAGGCGGGTGTACGGCATTCGTTTGTTACTAAAAATACCTATGTTGCGCCCCTTAGCATGTCGCTAAGCCTGGAAGAAGGACCTTTTTCGAGTTTTGCAGGCGAGTGGCATTTTCAGCCCTTGTCAGGAAGTGGGTGCAAAATTGTTTTTTGGTTGGAATTTGAGTTTTCTAGCAAGTTGTTAAATATTGCTACCAGTAAACTGTTTGAAAAAGTCGCTTCGGATCAGGTGGATGCTGTGTGTAAACGGGCCAAGCAGATTTACCGCTAACCATAAGTATGGTTTGTGCCGTTTGGTTTTAACAGAAAATATTGGCGTATAATGCGCCGCCTCATATCCATCATCCTGCATAGGTAAGCGTCCCCATGACCGATATCGAACCCATTTCAGTAGAGGTGGCTTACGCACTTCCCGAAAAGCAGAAACTCATAAAGCTTTTAGTTGAACCAGGCACAACCGCTTATGTCGCCGTTTGCAAGTCCAAAATTACCGATTTTTTCCCAGGTCTGGATATCGAAAACGCCAAGATGGGCATTTTTGGTCAGACACTGGGCACCAAGGGCTTGGCGCAATCCCACTCCTATGTGCTGCAGGATGGAGATCGCGTGGAAATTTACCGTCCTCTAATTTGTGACCCCAAGGAAGTTCGACGAAAGCGGGCAGAGAAGGCCAAGGCTTAAAAGGCTAACAGTGAGCTACCTATAATCGGCGTGATTTTTGTTTTGATTGCGCTTCGGCAATACGTTTACTTGTCGGGCGTTGGGAATGCTAAAAGAATCCGATGGAATTTGCTAAACGTCTGCAAAATCAATGGATTGTGGGTGTTAGTTTTTCGGCATGCCCACCTAACGATCTAAAATTTGGCGGCTTCCTTTCTTTCTGCCTCTTTCAGCGCGTCTTGCTGCTCTTTTTCTACTTGTTTCTTAATCGGCGTGTAGTTACCGTTCCAGTGGGTCAGTTGGTCGTCTTCGAAATATACGATAAAGTGATTTGAACGAATCTCCTTATCGCCGCGTTTTACGCTGTAGTAGTAGTCCCAGCGGTCGGTATTAAAGGTGTCTTCTACCATGGGCGTTCCCATAATGTAGCGCACCTGCTGCTTAGTGAGACCTACTTTTAGTTGTTCAATCATATCCTCTTCAAGGTAGTTACCCTGCTGGATGGTAACGCGGTATACGCCGGGAAACTTGAGGGACGAGCACGCGGCTAGCGCCAATATCACGGTAAGAAGGATTGCGCTCTTTAACACTATTTGCATGCTAGGGGTTTCCGAAATGAATGTGGGCGAGGATAATACCCGATCTATAAGCAACCTGAGAAGCCCTGGAGGCTTTCCCGATGACTGGAACAAATCAAGAACTTCGTAATGTAGGGCTAAAAGTAACCCTGCCGAGGGTTAAGATTCTTCAAATCTTAGAAAATTCCCTGCGGCGTCATTTAAGTGCGGAAGACGTTTATAAGGCCCTTCTCGAAGCCGGAGAAGATGTAGGGCTTGCCACCGTTTATCGGGTGTTAACGCAGTTTGAAACAGCGGGCTTGGTAGAACGCCATAATTTCGATAGTGGCCATTCTGTGTTTGAACTGGACCGTGGTGATCATCACGATCACATGGTGTGTGTATCTACTGGCAAGGTAATCGAGTTTCACAACGAAGAAATTGAGGCACTTCAGGAAAAAGTCGCCGCCGCCCACGGCTATGAGATCACCGGGCATAATTTGGTGCTTTACGTTACGCCCAAAAAATCTTGACGCATATTCGCTAGAGTTTTTCCATTCGCAGCCACTACTTCGGCTGCGGATAGATTTGTTCATTCTGTATTTGTCGTGCAATAGTGACTAATTAGAGTATCGCTTTGTTCGAAGTAATGGCTCTGTAATGCGAGCTCAGTATTTTTGTGTGTTGGGAGCGCCTATTCTAAGAGGCTAATTGCTTAGGGTTTACCATTTCCCTTGCGTGAGCAATCGACTGAGCCGAGTCAATGGCCCCGCCCATCATGCGGGCAATTTCGAGAATTTTGTCTTCTCCGTCGAGTACTGTCAGGGATGAGCTGGCGCCCTTTTTGCCTATTTGTTTTTCCACTCGAAGGTGATGATGTGCCTTGCTGGCTACTTGGGCCAAGTGGGTAACGCAGAAAATTTGCCCCCGCGCGCCTAATTCTCGCAACATTGCCCCCACAACATTGCCCGTGGCTCCGCCGATGCCGACATCAACTTCGTCAAATACTAGAGTGGGGCTAGTGGAGGTTTGTGCGGTAACCACTTGAATTGCTAGGCTGATACGCGACAGTTCGCCGCCCGAGGCCACTTTGTGCAATGGCAGAGGCGCTTGGCCTGGCATGGTACTGATGAGAAATTCGATTTTTTCATTGCCGTATAACGCGGGTGAATCTAGGTGAGTAAGGGTAAGCGACAGTTGCGCTTTTTCCATGGCCAGATCGTGTAGTTTTTGGTTGACGGCCTTGGTTAGCTTGGCGGCGGCTTTGTAGCGTTTGGTGGAAAGATCTTGGGACAATTCGTCGTAAATTTTAAGTTTCTCGGCGATTTCCTCTTCAATTTTTTCGAGTAGTTCGTCGCCGCTCTGTAAGCTGCTTAGCTCTTCGGCTAGCTGGCAGTGTAACACCGTTAGTTGCTCCGGAGTCGTTCTGTGGCGGCGGGCAATGTCGTAAATGGCGCTTAGGCGTGCCTCAATTTCTTGCAGTTTTTCTGGGTTTTGTTCGTTGCTGCCCAGGTAGCGTTCAATGTCGGCCTGCGCTTCATCTATATTTATCGCGGCATTGCGCAGTAGCGTTTCCACGTCTTTTAGGTGCTCTGGCTTGTCTCCAATATCTGAGATTAGGCGGATCGCTCGTATCAGGCGATCCTTGATGCCATCGTCTTCGCCATCACAGAGCGTAACAATGTGCTGGCAGTTATTCTGAACCTCATCGACATTAGCCAGCATACGCTGCTCTTGTTCGAGCGTTTCTAATTCTCCCTCCTGCAGATTTAATTGGTCGAGTTCACTTACCTGATAGCTCAATAATTGAAAGCGCGCATTCAATTCACTGTTTTGTGTTTTAAGTGTCTGCAGTTGTTCAGAGAGCTTGTGCCAGTGAGCGAACGCTTCCTTCACTTTTACCGTAAGCGTTTGAAGCCCTGCGGAATCGTCTAGCAGGCGGCGGTGAGTGCTAACTTTTAATAGTGACTGGTGTTCGTGCTGGTTATGAATGTCAATCAACATCTCACCAAGGGTTCGAAGCTGCAGCAGAGGAACGGTTTGCCCGTTGATGTAGGACCTCGAACGTCCCTCCTTGGTCACTACGCGGCGCAATATACACTCCTCACCCACGGCTAAGTCGTTTTCATTAAGCCATTTTTGAGCAAAGGGGAGGGCACTTACCTCAAAACTTGCATGAATGTCTGCGCGCTCGCAGCCGACGCGAACCTTGTCACCATCTGCACGATCACCCAGGGTAAG
>JBLHGN010000098.1:0-11773 GCA_047616325.1 Lentisphaeria bacterium | reverse complement strand
CTCTGAAACAGGCCGCTAGAAATGGGAGCGATAACCCACAGGATTTATCTGCTGATGGCAATAACGACTTAATAGAATAAGATAATTTAGACCGTGGGGTCACCTGCAATGTGTGGTTCTACGGCTGTCACTCAAGCATGTCGACTCTCTTCCTTATCAACCCATCGATATTCCTTACAAGGTGTTTACGTCGTGAAGGTGGGCAGAGAGATGGAGGTGCCGGTTTGACGCCGATTAACTTGTAGGGGAGCCGTGCCATGGCAACAAAATAGCTTTAGAACGATTCACCTTTACGAGGAAATTATTAAAATAAGCGAGAGTATGGCCTGATCGTCCCACCTAAAATAGCGTGAAGCAAACTCTCCAAAATTACTCGGTACGTTACACACCCGACACCAATGGGCGTTACGGCCGCTTCGGTATCCCATTCAATATGCAATTTACCGTCAAAAGTAGCCACTTCAATCGGGTGGTTTTTTGTGCCATCTGACGAGGGATTTCGTTCACCCAATGGGTGAGTTGTATCGAGGTCATTGGTCATAAAAAATTTATTTTTAATTCAAAGTGTTAGGCTATTTTATACTTGCCCGTCAGAATTTCAACTGAGTTTTCTGGTATGTAGTGGTTTGGCTCGCAGGTGGAGCGACAGTTTCCCTGCCAGCGGAGGTTTTTGCGCTTACGGCGGCTTCTCACCCTTTATGGCCATTGGCACGGCCGTGTTTGAAATCAGTATTTGAAGGCGTTCAATTTGCGTTTCTCTTAACCGCACCACAGCATTAATCGTGGCCGTTAATTATGCGCCCGCTTTTAGCAGGTTTACATTCAAAGTCGTATCTGGGCCATGCAGGGCCACGCGCGCACAATTCCGCCTAGCGGTGAAGGAATATCCATAATCTGAATTTAGCGTGTTTGAGCGTATAGTCACTGTTTTTCGTAACAAATACACTATTAGCGTCGTTTGGTTATAATGCCTCTTTTTATATGAAGGGGAGTGCCGAGTGGGGCTTGCGTTAACATTGAAAAATCTGTCTTGCGAGCGAGATGAGCGCGTGCTGTTCTCTGGTTTAAGTATCCAATTTGAGCCTGGCGATCTTGTGCAAATAGCTGGCCCCAATGGTGCGGGGAAAACTACGCTATTGCGCATGTTGTGCGGTATTTCCGATCAATATGAAGGCGAGTTGCTCTGGTGCGGCGAGCCCTTGCCAAATTATAATTTGTTTTCCTCTCTGCTCTACTTCGGTCACTTGCCTGGTATAAAGTCATCCCTTACACCGTTAGAAAATTTGCGCTGGTTCTTTGGTGTTAATGGACGAAAAGCCGGAAACGGGGCTTCTGTGTTGGTAGAAACTGAAGAGCTTAAACAAGCACTTGCAGAAGTGGGCTTGGCGGGTTACGAGAATGTTCCCGCCCATCACATGTCAACGGGACAGCAGCGGCGAGTGGCTTTGGCTCGCTTATATGTATCGAAAGCACCGCTTTGGATACTCGATGAACCCTTCACTGCTATCGACAAACAAGGAGTGGCGGCGCTGGAGTTAAAATTAATGGCGCACGCCGAAAGTGGTGGCATTGTGGTGCTAACCACGCATCAAGCTCCCTCGTTTTCTCGCCTTAAAGTTGTTGATCTAGGCGAATTTGTACCGTCGTCAAGTGAATCACGACACACCGCAGGCGACGATGGTGTGGGAAGTTCTCTGGACGCTTATCGCGATACGCAAAGCGTCAGAGGTGGCGAGTGAACCAAATTCCCGGCCTGGCCAGTGCGTTAAAACATACGTTTACCCGCGAGTTGATCGGTGGTTTCCGAAATCGGGGCGATATAGCCAACCCCATTATATTTTTCCTCTGTATCATAGTGTTTGTACCGCTTGGCGTGAGTCCGGACAGCAATGTTCTGGCAGCGCTAGCGCCTGGAATGATTTGGATAGTGGCGCTGTTGGCGACGCTACTGTCTTTAGATCGCCTGTTTCAGAGCGATTTTGAAGATGGCAGTCTTGAGCAGGCACTGGTGAGCGGGCAACCACTCTATTGGATGGTGATTTCCAAAGTGCTTGTGCACTGGCTGATCACTGGTTTACCTCTTACGCTGCTGGCCCCAGTGTTGGGCCTGCTGATGTCGTTGCCAGAGCAGGGTTATGTGCCGCTGGTGGCCTCGCTATTTCTTGGCACTGGCGTGTTGAGCCTAATTGGCTCAATTGGTGCGGCTTTAACCGTGGCTTTGCGCCGAGGTGGGCTGTTACTATCGCTGATAATTATGCCTCTGTACGTGCCCGTGTTAATTTTTGGTTCGGCGGCAGTGCGCAATGCCATAGAGGGCTTTCCCGTAGGCGGACAAATGTCTATCTTGGTAGCTTTTTTACTGTTTTCCCTGGTGTTGGCGCCGTTGGCCGCCGCTGGAGCTCTGCGTATTTCTATAAGCAGTTAATTCAAGCGGGTAATTTAGGTAGTTAACTTCACACGTTTAATAGGTATAGTCTTTCAACTCCATAATGAGGATAAAGTGTGAATTGGCAGTGGTTTCATAGATTAGGTAGTCCCCGTTGGTTTTATGAAAAAACCGAATCGTGGATGTTTTGGCTGGGTTTGGCGTCGATAATCTCCATGACAATGGGTGTGGCCTGGGGGCTGGGTTTTGCCCCAGCCGATTTCAAGCAAGGCAACAGTTATCGCATTATATTTATTCATGTGCCGGGTTCTTTTGTTGCCATGGCAGGCTATTACGCCATGGCCATTTGTGGAGCTGTTGGGCTAGTTTGGCGAATGAAGCTCTCCTTTATGGTGATGAAGGCCATCGCACCAATTGGTGCTGTGTTAACTTTTGTCTCGCTTGTTACCGGCGCAATTTGGGGGAAGCCCACTTGGGGAACTTGGTGGGAGTGGGACGCTCGAATAACCTCTATGCTAATACTGTTTTTTCTCTACTTAGGCATCATTGCCCTGCAAGAAGCGTATAGAAATCAAGATGCAGCCGATAAAACCAGCGCCATCTTAGCGCTTGTGGGTATGGTGAATATTCCGATAATCTATAAGTCGGTGGATTGGTGGTATACCCTCCATCAGCCCGCGACATTAAAGTTGACGGAATCCTCATCCATAGCTCCAAGTATGGCGTACCCATTAATTGTTATGATATTGGCTTTTTACTTCTGCTTTATCTGGCTGGTTTTGGCCTTTAGTCGACTAGAAGTTCTAAAGCGTGAAAAGAAAACTCAGTGGGTGAGACAATTAGTGTTAAAAAGTATGCATAGGAGTGTGTGATGGAGCTTGTTTTTCAGTTTGATTCTTTATCGGAATTTTTAAGCATGAAGGGGCATGGTCAGTATGTATGGCTAGCCTACGGCGTGACCATTCTAGCGTTTGTTAACTTAGTGGTTTTTCACAAGCTGGCTCGTAAAAAGTTCTTTAAAATGCAGCAGTCCATTGCCCGACGAACGTAATAATTACTTGTTTAATAATAAAATGTCAGCTGTCGACCCTATTATTATCGACAAAGTTTGTGCGCAAATTAGCAAATTGCTGTCTATAGCACCAACGCAGTTAATAATTACTCAGCAAATTAACAGGCACTATTGTCTTCAGTGTTCTTGAGGTTTATATGCATCCCGTTAGAAAACAACGTTTATACATGGTTATCTTTATCGTGCTGGCGAGCTCCGTTGCCGTCGGGTTTCTTGTTCAGGCACTTGGTCAGAATATGAACTTATTTTATCCTCCGTCTCAAATTGTGGCCGGTGAGGCTCCCGAAGGTAAAACTATTCGTGCAGGCGGCTGTGTGGTGCCGGGATCCATTGTTCGCGATAGTGAAGGTTTAAAGGTTCGCTTTGAAGTTACCGATGGCATGGCAACTCTGCCAGTGGTTTACGACGGCATTTTGCCGGATTTGTTTGGTGAGGGGGAGGCGACAGTGCTCACTGGAAAATTGGAGAGTGGTGGAGAGTTTAACGCTGTCGAAGTGTTGGCTAAACACGATGAGACGTATATGCCGAGTGAAGTGGCCGACAGCATTAAGCCAGACAAGGGGAACCCAAGTGAAGGCGAAGCCTACCAAGATCACTCAGCTTCCTGTAAAGGGTTAAATTATGATTCCTGAGTACGGTCATTTGGCCCTAATAATTTCCCTGTTTCTTTCTGTGTGTTTGTCGGTTGTACCGCTCGCAGGAACTATAAATGGCACAGTCGTTTGGATGTCGGCCTCGCGATCGCTAGCGACGGGTATTTTTATCTTTGTTGCCATTGCCTTCGCCATTCTCACTTGGTCCTTCTACAAAGACGACTTCTCGGTAGCATACGTGGCCGCTCATTCCAATACGCTGCTGCCCATCCCGTTTAAACTTAGCGCCGTTTGGGGGGGGCACGAGGGTTCGCTGCTGTTGTGGATGTTAATGCTGACAGGCTGGACCTTTGCCGTCAGCGTATTCAGCAAAAAGTTGCCAATCGATATGGTAGCAAGAGTGCTGTCGGTAATGGGTATGGTTGCGGTGGGTTTTTTGGCTTTTATGTTGTTCACTTCTAATCCATTCGATCGTTTATTGCCCATTGTGCCCGCGGAGGGCACCGACCTAAATCCGCTATTGCAGGATTTTGGCATGATCATCCACCCACCCATGCTTTATATGGGATATGTTGGTTTTTCAGTGGTTTTCGCTTTTGCCATTGCCGCACTACTTTCTGGTCGCCTGGATAGCGCGTGGGCACGATGGGTTCGTCCCTGGACGAACCTGGCTTGGGGGTTTTTAACCATCGGTATTGCCCTTGGTAGCTGGTGGGCATATTACGAGCTGGGATGGGGTGGTTGGTGGTTTTGGGATCCAGTGGAAAACGCCTCATTTATGCCCTGGTTAGTGGGAACAGCGCTTATTCACAGCCTAGCCATGACCGAAAAGCGTGGTTCTTTTAAGAATTGGACGCTTTTGCTGGCAATATTTACATTCTCGTTAAGCTTGCTCGGTACATTCTTGGTGCGCTCTGGCGTGCTTACCTCTGTGCATGCCTTTGCCACTGACCCAGAACGTGGCATATTTATACTGGCGTTTTTGTTGGTAGTAGTTGGGGGGTCACTCACCCTATTTGCCATGCGCGCCCCCGCTGTTAAAAGTGTGTCTGGGTTTACCTGGCTGTCGCGCGAAGCCTTTATGTTAAGCAACTCCATCTTAATGGTTATTACGGTTAATCTTGTGCTTATGGGCACATTGTATCCCTTGATATCTGAAGCCTTAGGTTGGGGGAAAATCTCTGTTGGTGTGCCGTGGTTTAATTTCTTTTTTGTGAAGATTATGTCGGTTGTCGCCGTATTGATGGGTGTTGGCTGTATGCTGAACTGGAAAAAAACCGATTTCGGAAAACTTAAAAAGTGGCAAATCGTACCTTTACTGCTAAGCGTTTGGCTGGGTACGTTCATCCCCAGTATTTTGGAGGGGCCTTATTCAGTGGCGGCCGCCATTTCAATTACCTTGGGAAGCTGGGTGATTTTCGCCACACTATCTGACTTACGTCGCAAGACATACAATGCTAAAACGTGGGTGAACGGCCTTTCTCGGCTCCCCGCAAGTTATTACGGGATGGCACTTGCCCATATTGGCTTTGCTGTGACACTTCTCGGCGTCAGCTTAAATACAATCTACAGCGATCAGCGAGATATTCGTCTCACCATTGGCAATTCGGTTACCATCGCGGGCTATAACTATGAATTGGCCGATGTTAGAAGCGAAACGGGTCCAAATTACCTCGCTAGCGTGGGTGAAATAATTGTGCGAAAAAATGGCGATATTATTGCGAGACTAGAACCAGAAAAGCGGCGCTACATGTCGGGAGGAAATGCCATGACTGAAGCGGCCATTGATGCTGGATTCTTGCGCGATATTTATGTCGCACTAGGAGAGCAACTCAACAATACTGATTGGGCCGTGAGAATTCATTTCAAACCTCTGGTACGCTGGATTTGGCTAGGAGCCATTTTTATGGCCTTGGGTGGAGCCACGGCCATAACCGATAAACGTTACAAATTGTTCCGTGCGAAAAGCCAAACCGATGCTGTATTAAACTCGACTGAAGGGGGTCTTACTCAGGAAGAAGAAGCTCCTTTGCCGGGTGTGGTTAGCAACGAAAACCTGGTTAATGACGGGCCCCAAACGTGACGCGGATTAAACTCTTTATTCCCCTCGCTATTTTCATGGTAATGGCGATCTTTTTGTTTCGGGGCTTATATCTTGACCCTAATGAGATGCCCTCGGCGCTGGTGGATAAGCCACTGCCGGAGTTTTCTTTGCCGGAACTGCTCACGGGAGAAACAATAGATAGGCAAACATTAATAGGCAAGCCATTTTTACTCAATGTCTGGGCCACTTGGTGTCCCACCTGTATTCAAGAGCATCCCTACCTAGTTGAACTATCTCAAAATGGCGTGGTTATAGTTGGCTTAAACTACAAAGACGAGGACGACAAAGCAAAGCAATGGCTAAAGCGTTTAGGTAATCCCTATGCTTACAATGTGGTTGATGCCGAGGGGCGCATGGGTTTGGATTTAGGTGTCTATGGTGCACCAGAGACCTTTGTTGTCGATAGTAATGGCGTTATTCGCTATCGACACGTAGGTGTGGTGAATGATGGGGTTTGGAAGACAATTTTGGCGCCCATGTTACTGCAATAAGTACCCAATTCATCCTAGGCAACAGCAAGTGTTCATAGAAAAGTAGTTAAATCGGGTTTTTTTTTGACGTTTATAACGTTTTACCTCCGTCCTCGCGACTAATTTGACGCGATGCAGCATAGCTGTGCTACCATTCAAAGGATGGGGCCTTAGCGGGAAAATCGCTAAAGAAACGTCAAGTCGTCTTGTAAATACATAAATGGCTACTTAAATACATAAACAGGTACTTACTTAATTAATTAAATAGATACATAAATTGCCACATCAAAGATTTATGGGAGTAGTAAATGCTTTACCACGCTTTTGAACTAAATCATGCAGTAGTGGCACCCCTGCGCCAATTCATGGATATCAATAAACGTTTATACGATTCTCCTTTCAATCCTTTGTCCTACACCTTGACAGGGAAAAATATATCCGCTGCATGTGATTTATTTGAAACCATTACCCGTCGCTACGACAAGCCAGAATGGGGCTTAACCGAGACCATCATCAACGGCCACCCCGTTCCAGTGGAGAAACGTGTGGTGTGGGAAAAGCCCTTTGCCCGCCTATTGCATTTTGCCCGCGACAATCAAGAATTAGCAAAAGCTAGAAGCAACGTGGACCCTCGGGTGCTAATAGTTGCACCGCTCTCCGGTCACTACTCAACGCTTTTACGTGGCACAGTGGAAGCCTTTCTTCCTGAGCACGAAGTTTATGTCACCGACTGGTCCGACGCGCGCCAAATACCGCTGAGCGCCGGCAAATTCGATTTAAATGACTACATTGATTATTTTATTGAAATGCTTGAGTTCGTAGGACCAAATGCTCACGTTGTCAGTATTTGTCAGCCTGGTCCACCGGTATTGGCGGCAATTTCAGTATTATCTGAAGCGGAAAGTGAGTTTTTGCCTTCCACCATGACCTATATGGGCTCACCTATTGATACGCGTTTATCCCCAACCGTCCCCAACAATATCGCCCGTGAACGCAGTTTTTCCTGGTTCAAAGAAAATATGATTTATTCGGTGCCCTGGCCCAATAAAGGCCTGATGCGTCAGGTTTATCCTGGCTTTTTACAGCTCGGTGGATTCATAACCATGAATCACGATCGCCATGTTATGGCGCACAAAGAGTATTTTGATCATCTTGTTGACGGCGATTGTGACAGTGCCAACAGACATACAGAGTTTTACGACGAGTATTTGTCCGTGCAGGATTTAACCGCTGAGTTTTATTTGCAAACTATTCAGGATATCTTTCAGGAGCACAAAATACCTAACGGCACGTTTGAGCACCGAGGTAAGATAGTCAAACCAGAAAAAATAACCAAGGTTGCGCTTATGACTGTGGAGGGGGAGAACGACGATATCTCCGGAATTGGTCAAACCCAAGCGGCCCACGACCTCTGTGTCAATATTCCAGAATCAATGCAGGTCGACTATATACAACCTGGTGTGGGGCACTATGGGGTGTTCAGTGGTAAGCGCTTTAGGACTGAAATTCAACCACGTATCAAAGAGTTTATGCGTCAGTATTTCGATAGAAAAGTGGAAACTAAGTTTCAGAAAGACAACCAAGCGTTGGTTAGTGTGGTCGAGCGTTAGAACTGAATAGATTTTCCGGCACGGTTCAAAAACGACGTGTTTTGGGTGCCAGTAGACGAGTTTAAACCCACCGGGATTCAGTGTGTATTATAATCTGAGGAGTGGAGTGTTAGGCGACGCGCTTAAAGCGTTCGTAGCCCAACATCTCCAGCCAATGAGGATGCGGTTTTCCTGACAGCATTTCCGCCGGAGATTTTTTTGGCGCTCCGCTCGGGTACTGCGCAAAAAGGGTGTGTGATTTAGATAGAACCGAATAAGATTAAAAAAACCGTGTCCACTTTCTTGACGATAATAAAGGTGTCTTCTCACGCGTCCATTGAGGTTTTCAATAATTGAGCTTGTGCGTTCTGTCGAATAGAGAGCAACAATAACGGCTTCTTCGATGCCATCGAATTGATCGCCTAATTCTTTTTCCAACGTTTCTCTTCTCTGTGTGTATTGGTGTTCCATGGTATGGCGTGGAAGCGCTGTAATACACGCATGGCCCAGACAGACTGAATTGGAACGGATAACTGTTGACGGGTCACCGTGAATTTTTCTTCCAATACATCCGCAAATCCCAATGCCGCTTCTCGTTTATTTTCTAACGTAGTGCACATTGCCGATATTCGATGAGGTTCCAAGTGCTCTAGATTTTTAAATTCGACAACTATGAAATCATACAGCTCACGTCGTTCTTTTTTAGTGGGGCCGGCCTTATTTAAAATGTCATGTTCCAGCCAACTAATGAGGGTATCTAGTGTTTTGGAGATGTAATGAGCTTGCTCTTCATCGTTATTTGCGTCAATCCATTAATGAGTTTTGTTTTCATCTCCGGACCATTTTTGTGATTGTTGTTCAAGTCCATTTCGCTCGCTTATGGCTTTTTTTAGACAGTTTCTGAAATAGCGTCGTGCCCCATTAGGCCCCGTGATAAATGAAAGCTATCATAGTGACAGGGTACTTCTGGGGAAACAATTTTATGACCCGATACTAAGCCCTTGGCATCATCTCCAATCGCACTCTCCGGCTTCAAACCTTTGTTCTGGCAATCCATAAAATGAATCGCCCTGGTGTCTTCGTCGCGACGATCTTCGGCTGAGAGTAAGTAACAATATAACGGCCGTGTGTCTATTCCTGATAAAATGAGTTTGTTTCGATGGAATAATGCATCATTGGCGGTGACATGAATTCCTGATAAATCTTCTGTGGTATGAATCTGTAGCACTTTTTTTACGGCGGTATTATAAATATTATTTTCCGTTGCGATGCTAATAGTATAATCAAATACATCAGCTAACAACGTCGAAACATGCCGATACGATACGCGAATTAACAGTAGTGACATCACCAACTGTTCAATCCATTGTTGGGGCACCGGTAAGTGAAACAGCACCTTGTCCGGAGTAGGTTATGGATGAAACGCCGCATCGACGGCACCTGCAACTATCGCTTTTTGTCCACGAACAAACTTTCGGCTGGATTCAATTTCCTTTGCGATTTGTGTGATTGTTTTTTCGCCGGAAAACGCGGCCACGGCCACGCATTTTTTCTGTTCAACGCTCATGGTTTTACAGCGTGTTGTACGGAAGAGGTAGCGGTTGATTTCAAAAGATCATTCCCATAAAGTCATTGAGGAATGGTCTATTATACGCACATCAGGGCGACTACAATCTGACCGGGGTGGTCAATAAATGACCCACAAAAACCGTGTCTAGTGGAACCCTGATTTGAACCGTGCCATTTTATGTGATATTCGCAGTTCGAACGGCACTTATCCACAATGGCTGCTCTCATATTCTTTAGCGTCGTTCCAGTCGCCTTGTCAAAGCTTCCTCGATCTATGATCATTCCTTTAGAGACGCCCTACCGCCTGCGCTGGTATACTTGCCGGCGTTTATTATTGGGGGATTACAGTGAAGAAATTTTTATTTTCAATAATAGTGATATTACTTTTTAAATCGGTGGCTTGTTATGCCATTGATGTAGTCGAGTTTGACGACGATGTGCAGCGGCATCGCTACCAACAGCTCACTTTTGAGTTGCGTTGCCCAAAGTGTCAAAATCAAAATTTGGCAGACTCAAATTCTCAAATATCACAGGATTTACGTGCACAAGTAGTGCGCCTGATAAAAGAAGGAAAGAGTGATCAGGAGATAAAAGACTTTATGGTGTCTAGATACGGAGATTTTGTACTCTATCTACCTCCCGTTCAAAATAATACAATGGTGCTTTGGTTGTCGCCTTTGGTAATGTTGCTCGTTGGTTGTTGTGTGCTAGCGGTTATTGTTGTGCGTCGATCGAAAATCGCACAGAATGAGTTGGTCGAAGAATCTGAAATAAGTAGCGAAATAGATCTGCCTGGCCAAAATGAATCCAAAATATCGGCGTTCGACGATGGCAGTACCAACGCCAATCACTAACAATCTATCTAAAAATAAGGTTTAAAGCCCTATGGAATTTTGGCAAGTTTTTGCTGCATTTAGCGTAATGGCTGCGGCGTTTATAGTGTGGCCAACGATTTTTGTAGAGCGTAAATTGAAGCGAGACTTGCTCTCTAATGTGCGTACCGAAACCAATGAAAAGGTGTATCAACAACATTTTGAAGACCTTGAACAGACGCGTATTCGGGGTGAAATTGAACCGTCAGACTTCAAAAAGTTGAAGCAGGATTTAGAAAAAACCTTTATCGAAGAAAATTACAATGCTCGAGATGAGTCGGAAAGGCCCATAGTGTCAAACTTTAAGAGCCGAATACCCGTGCTGCTGTTGGTGCTTGCACTACCGCTATGCGTGTTCGGGTTATACTCCTTTAACGGAGCCAGCGACGACTGGCGCATTTATCAGCTCGCACAAGAAAAAAATCAGGGCACAGTAGAAAACGCTCGCAAAAACCGTGACGCGCTTATTTTACGTTTACAAGAGCGACTTAAAAGTGAGCCCCACAATACCGACAACTGGTATCTCTTGGCGGCAACAGCCGTTGAGGTAGGGCAGTTTGATGAGGGCGTGCGAGCTTATCGACGCCTGCTGGCCATACAGCCCAATGCGCCATATGTTTTGGCTGACCTTGCCCAAGCCCTGTTCTTGAGAGCTGGCAACACTATTACTCCTGAGGTAAGGGCGAATACCCAAGCGGCACTGAAAATGGCACCAAATATGCCTACCGCTCTCGGTTTGGCGGGTATCGATGCTTATCAGTCGGGTGATTTTAAGTTGGCCATGGAATATTGGAAACAAGCGGTGGTGCAGTTGGACCCAAGTTCTCTTGCCTATGAGGCTTTGTCTGGTGGCATTGCCCGTGCGCAAGACGCTCTTTTAAAAAGTGGTGTAGAGCTAAGCGAACCTGTTGCCAGTGACGCGGGCGCTTCTTTAACAGTAACTGTAGATATCGATCGAACAAAAGTTAAAGTAAGCGAAAGTGATACAGTTTTTATTTATGCAAGAGCTTGGCAGGGGCCGAAAATGCCTCTGGCAATAAGAAAAATTAAAGTCAGTGAGCTGCCCGTAACCGTGACGCTTGATAAGTCGATGTCTATGGCTCAAGGAATGGATCTAG
>JBLHGN010000097.1:0-11773 GCA_047616325.1 Lentisphaeria bacterium | reverse complement strand
CCATAGAGCACAAACTATTTCCGCATGTTACTCGAGCCATGTCTGGAGTAGTGTTTAAAAATCATGAGCTTGTCAGGGAGCTGATTGGAAATACGCATACGGAACAAGGGCTAAAGGTGACTGCGAACATCATCGATAAAGTTTACGAAACAAGAAAAAAGGCGTGTAAGGAAATTTACGACACCGGTACGATTGTTTTTGATCAGGTATTGGGGGAATTAAATTATAAAGTGAGACCGGTCACTTCGTAAATTCCGGACGTTATTTCATGCACGTTCCTAAGCGGCATTTGTGGGAGACCTTTAGAGTGCTTATCCGCTATTTTATTTTTGAAACATGGAATGATGTGATGCTCAAATTCATGAGCGGTCGCGGAGGGATTCCGTTTCTTTCAAAAGAGCCCTAGGGAGTAATACCCATTCCTGCGCTTGACTGCGTAGTGTGTTACCTGCCCGTTAATCCGTTTTTCTGGGTAGCCGTGGGGCTTTTGGCTGTAAAACTCCACTACAGCGATTGACCTTGCTTGGGTTGAATGTTTTTTAAGCAATTTTGCGGTTAGGCCGAGAATCGCTGTGGTCGTGGCTCTCGAACTGGACATTCATTTTTTACGCGTTAGAATGCGCAGTCTTTAAATTAAAATTTCTCCCTAACATATAGAACTTCGTAATTTCAAAACAGCTCTGCTAAATTATTATATAAACAACGCTCTCGCCAAGCTGGCTTATCCGCTCTTTGCGAACACAAAACCGGTCAAATAGTCGGCAGCTGTAGCTGATTCAACACTCCACTCTCAGGAAACATGCTCTAATGCTCAACTTTAAACCACAATCATCCTACTCGAAGGAAGAACTTCTCACATGCGGTAACGGCGATATGTTTGGACCAGGCAATGCTCAACTTCCTGTGCCAAATATGCTTATGGTCGATAGAATCGCCCATATAAGCCAGACCGGAGGGGAGTACGGCAAGGGAGAAATTGTGGCTGAATTAGATATAAACCCTGAACTCTGGTTTTTTGCTTGCCACTTCCCTGGCGACCCAGTAATGCCCGGTTGCCTGGGCTTAGATGCTATGTGGCAATTGGTTGGCTTCTTTTTAGCGTGGAAGGGCAATCTCGGTCGCGGTCGCGCCCTTGGGTCAGGCGAAGTGAAATTTACTGGACAAGTATTGCCAACCGCCAAAAAAGTAACCTATCACATTAACTTAAAGCGCGTGATCGAACGCAAATTGATTATGGGTATCGCCGATGGCCGGGTGTCAGTTGACGACAAAGAAATATATTTTGCCAAAGATTTGCGCGTTGGCTTGTTCTCCAATACTGACTCTTTTTAGGAGAGCAGGCTTAATATTCATATCTGGCTGGCGCTTACCAACACTCATTGATGACAAGCAGCAAGAAGAATGTGAAAACTCGCATGCACAAGGCCTATAATAGAGCCACCAAGTAATTACACCGTCGCCGTGCTCGTTTAGCGCGGTGCAGTAAACGTCGCAATGCGATGAAATCAGTATAAGTTAAGAGGTCGATTATGAAGCGTGTTGTTGTGACTGGTATGGGGATTGTTTCGTGTATAGGCAATGATACCGATACCGTTTTGAGCGCTTTGCGCGAGGGTAAATCCGGCATCAAACACAATGAGTCGTACAAGGAGCGCGGCTTTCGCAGCACCGTGTCCGGCTCTGTGGATATCAACCTAGCGGAGCATATCGATAGAAAAGTTCTGCGCTTTATGGGCGATGCCGCTGGATTTGCCTTTATCGCCATGGATCAGGCCATTAAAGACTCAGGCCTTTCCGAAGATCAGGTCTCCAATGAGCGCACCGGCATCATCGTCGGCTCTGGGGGTGCTTCTACAAAAAGCGTAGTTGATTCGGCCGATATTATTCGCGAACGAGGTGTTAAGCGCGCCGGCCCCTACCGCGTTACACAAACTATGGGAAGCACAACATCAGCATGTTTGGCCACTCCGTTTAAAATTAAAGGGGTCAACTACTCTATTTCCTCTGCTTGCGCTACCAGTGCCCACTGTATTGGCAATGCAATGGAATTGATCCAACTCGGCAAACAAGACGTTGTGTTTGCCGGCGGTGGTGAAGAAGAACACTGGACGCTCACAGGTCTTTTTGATGCGATGGGCGCCCTATCCAGCAAGTGTAACGACACACCTGAAAAAGCTTCTCGCGCCTACGACGCCAACAGAGACGGTTTTGTTATCGCAGGCGGCGGCGGTTGCGTTGTGGTGGAATCATTAGATCACGCACTGGCACGCGGCGCCAAAATCTATGGCGAATTGGTTGGCTACGGAGCCACATCAGACGGCCACGACATGGTGGCACCGTCTGGAGAGGGCGCCGCGCGCTGTATGAGGCAGGCAATGGCTACGGTTGACGGCAGTATCGATTACATCAATTCTCACGGCACCAGCACCCCCGTTGGAGACCTTGCCGAGCTTAAAGCGATTAAGGAGGTGTTCGGCGCCGACGTGCCACAGATTAGCTCAACTAAATCGCTCACTGGCCATTCCCTGGGCGCTACCGGGGTACAAGAAGCCATATATAGCTTATTGATGATGCAACATAACTTCATAGCCGGATCGGCTAACATACAAACTGTGGATCCGGAGGCAGAGGGTTTACCTATTGTTCGGGAATCGAAAGACGCCGTTATCAACCGAGCCATGTCGAATAGTTTTGGTTTCGGCGGTACAAACGCCACATTGATATTCCAAAAATATCAAGATTAGGGTTTAAAAACAAAAAAAGCCGCGCTGTGCGCGGCTTTTTTTGCAAGCTACGTAGCCAATGCATTGACACATCAAATGATTAAACGAATTTGTAAGCTCACCAGGTTTTTTTGATAACTCACAGGCATGCTCCTAATTAAAGTCGCTTAAAACCCCTGTTAACCATTGAGATCCGTGATTTTTTCCAGCACCTTTTTTTCCAAATAACCGGACCGCTCCAGATGAGTGCGCACTAACTTTTTCAAGCCGTTGCGCCAAGATGGTAGCTGAATGCCAAAATCATCTGTGCAGCGCCGACCCTGTAAATTGGCATTTGGCGACATCAATTTACGGCTGTCATTTTTAGCGGCTACGCCGGGCATTTCTATTTCCGTACCTAGCTCCGCTTTTAGCAATCTAACCAAATTATCACAAAACTCAGCCTCAGAGCAGGTATCAGAGCTGTGGAGGTGATACACGCCCCAATTCTCAGCACCACAAAGCACCTGCTGAATGACCGCGGCCACCGCCCTCACTACGAATTTTGACTGCAGAGGGTTGCCGTAATTGTGGTCTGAAACAACAAAGGGCTGGCCGTTGAGTAAGCTCGGAATCATATGATCGAGAAGGTTTTCAATCTCACCGCTTAGCATCCAACTTGGGCGCAAAATGACGTGATGCTCAACACAGCTCACCGCTTGCTCTAAAGCTAACAAATACACGCCCAACTCGTTGCATGGAGAAGGAGTCGCGCCATCGGTAAGTTTTTCAATTGCAGTATCTTCACCAAAAGCCCGGTAGGAGGATATATGTATCAACACTAGACCTGCGTTTTGACAGGCCGCCGCTACATATTCGACGCCGAGCAACTCGTCTGCACAAGGAGTTATCGAAAAGAGTGAGGTATGCTGTCTCGGCTGAAGATCGTCTGATTGGCTCTTATTTTGGATACTTTCAAGCACTGGAAGCAACGAATAATTAACCACTACACTTGGCGATTTGGCAGCGATATAGGCCGAAACCGATGCCGAAACCGACCAGTCCAATTCAGCCGAACCGGGGCACAAAAGTACCACAGGCGAATCCTCAAAGGCCGCACGCATAAGCGTCAAAAACTTTGATTCTACTGACCTAACAAGAATTTTAAATGCCAAGTGTCAACCTCTAAAACGGTATGTCGTCGTCAAAACTGTCCATATCTTGCGCGGGTGCTTGTTGTGCTGGAGCGTTCTTTGGTGCCGAGGGCTGATAGTTCTGCTGCGGCGCGTTTTGGTATCCAGCCGGAGCATTTTGCCGCGGACTTGACTGGGCAGGGGCCGGCGCAGCCTGTCGAGGTGCACCTTGATTCGAGTGAGATTGCTGCCCAGGCATGCCGCCACCCTGTTGATCGTAGCCACTAGACTGGCCATAACCGCCCTGCTGCGCAGAACCGCCTCCAGCATTGTCACCACCGCGGGAATCCAGCATTTGCATCTCATTACCAACGATTTCGGTAGTATAACGCTCCTGCCCGCTTTGGTCTTGCCACTTGCGCGTTTGCAAACGTCCTTCAATGTACACTTTACTGCCCTTGCGGAGATACTCGCCGACTATTTCGGCCAAGCGGTTAAAAAACACCACCCTGTGCCACTCTGTTCGCTCTTGCATCTGCCCTGTTTGCTTATCCTTCCAGCTGTCAGACGTGGCAATACTGAGATTGGCAATGGCCGCTCCACTTGCGGTGAATTTCGTTTCGGGGTCCTGTCCACAGTTTCCAATAAGAATAACCTTGTTTACACCTCTAGTAGCCACGATAGTTTCCTCTCTCTATAGATTAGCTTTTCCCTTAAACGCAAGTATCCATTGCGCAAGACAGAATCACTTTTTATTTTGGTTCGACAGTTTAACGGCTTTTGTGCCGCTTGGCTCTAACCCGATGCGGTGAGTTGCTGCAATCGCACTTCATCTAACTGTGCACGATCCACTTTTAAGTACAACAAGGACTCTTCACCGACATGCAATACATCTTCAACACCGGCGAGATTAGCGACACTCTCAAGCCCAGAAAATCCAGCGCCTACTGGCATACATACACTAGTAAGGTGTTTTGGCCTAGCCATAAAGAGGGCCACGCAAAACCACACGGCGGCCACAGAGGCCGTTGCAAAAAACACAGCATTTATAGACAAGCTATCCAGCAACCAGCCGCCTAATACCCCACCACAAAACGCACCTAAAAACTGACTGGTGGAATATAGCCCCATAGCGGTGCCCTTAGAGCCTGCAGGTGCTATTTTACTCACAAGAGAAGGCAGCATCGACTCTAACAAATTAAATGCCACAAAAAACACAAATATTAACGACAATACCTGAGCTGTCGAATTTGATACGTAAGAGAGCAGTCCATCGCTAACAACCAACAAGGCGATGGCCAACAGAAAAACGGGTTTCACCTGACGCTTCTTTTCCGCAATGAGCATTAGCGGTAACATAGCGACAAAAGCCAACAACAATACTGGCAAATACACCTGCCAATGACTGTTTTTGTCCAGCGACAATGAACTTTCAAGCAGCGAGGGAATAGCAACAAAGCTGGCCATCAGAATGCAATGCAATGAAAAAATACCCCAATTGAGGCGCAGCAACTGCGTATTTTTGGCGGTTTTAAGCAAGAGCTCAGGAATAGCCCCCGAATCGCGGCACGACCCACTTATCTTGGGTGTTGGCACGAGATAAACCACAATCACCATGCCCGCAACGGCCAAGAGTGCTGAAAGCATGAAAACCCCAGCCAATCCTGCTACCGAGGCAATGACGGGGCCCAATACCATCGCCACTGAAAATGAAAGTCCGATGGAGGCCCCTATGGCCGCCATTGCCTTAGTGCGATTTTGCTCAGAAGTTAAATCGGCAACCATCGCCATAATGGCACCGGCAATGGCACCACTGCCTTGAAGGGCACGACCAAACAGCAAGCCCTCAATAGTTGTGGCCGAAGCCGCAATCACACTGCCTAGCGCAAAAAGCGTTAAACCGCCGATGATGACGGGTTTACGCCCAATTATATCCGACAGTAGACCCAGAGGTATCTGCAACAGCGCTTGAGCTAGACCATAAATGCCAAGAGCGAGGCCAAGCAACACTGGTGTAGCACCGCTGTAACTATCGCCATACAGCACGAGAATAGGCAGCACCATAAATAGCCCTATCATGCGAAATGCATACAAGAGCGCAAGCGACGTGACAGTGCGAACCTCTGAGGTCAATCTATTCTCCCGTTAAACTCTGAAAAGGAGCGGATTCTATCAGCCGCAGTGCAATTCGAATAGAGCCTCACGAATTTGCCCCCGTTGAAAAATAGTGATAAATGCCATCTGTATGTGGTTTGCCTGCGAGTCGTCTATAATCTTTACGTAAATATAGGGGCTTATGCTTGCATTATGCCTTAGTGGATCCGCCAAGAGGCTTTCACAAAAGCCTCAAGAAGACACAGACAAACTATGACCACCAAAAACAGATCAAAACCAGCCCACCTTGATCAATTAACCAACACCAGGACGACGGATTGCAGCAAAATTAGATCACCCTTTTAATTTGACTTGCATCACCCTTGACCATTTTTTCGACTGTGTCACATATTATGTGTAAACTTTTGCCGATTTATGCGGCGAGCCAGCAAGAACTAGGTAACTAAGTGTCCAAAAACGATTCACAAACAGCAATCGCTCTTTTTTCCAAAAGTAATAGTATCCAAACACGGTTGCTAGCGCTCTTTATTGAACAGCAAGTAAACCTTAGCTGCAACGTTATCAGAAATGTTGGCGCAATATCGGAGCACACCAAATTGGTGCTTGTGGATTGCTGTGAATCTGAGTTGGGCGACCTAAACAATCTGGTAAGGTCACTAAATGGTTCCGCTCAACACTTACCTGTATCACTGATTAATGTCGATCCAAAAAGCGATCAGGAAAACCTGCTGGACTGGCCCTGCGTCTCGGGTTTATTTTATAATGATACCGATGAAGAGCAATTAAAACGCGGCCTTACATGCTTGCTAGGTGGCGATTATTGGGTTCCGCGCCGGCTCCTCCACCACTTTTTTGACAAAAATCGTCAAGCGCCCAGCGCGCTCCCAAGGCCAAAAATCACCCTCACCAATCGTGAAAAAGAAATTCTTGAGAAACTAAAAGACGGGGCGGGTAATGCCGAAATTGCCTATGCACTGGAAGTAAGTGAACGCACGGTCAAAAGCCATTTATACAATGCCTTTAAGAAAATTGGTGCCCGCAACCGCAGAGAAGCGCGCACTTGGGCAAAAGAACAAGTCGATATTCATCGGCTATAGAAATATGGGCTTTAGAATACATCGGTCGCCTTTTAAACACCGCTTATCGAATGCCTTTAGGTCCTTGCAAATCTATAATTTTGCCCTTGTAAGGGCCATCGACAATTAAAACAAACACAAACTCTATTTGCCTGTTGAATCTTTTCCTCCAAAAACCTGTATACTAAGCCTCCTAGCAAAGTAGTGGATTAATATACAGTGGATACCATTATCGTTCGCGGCGCTCGCACGCACAACCTTAAAAATATTGACCTCGACATTCCGCGCAACAAACTTGTGGTGATAACAGGCCTATCGGGTTCGGGAAAATCATCTCTCGCCTTCGACACACTTTATGCCGAAGGTCAAAGACGTTACGTTGAATCACTATCGACCTATGCGCGCCAGTTTCTTTCGATGATGGAAAAGCCCGATGTCGATCACATTGAAGGCTTAAGCCCGGCTATATCCATCGAGCAAAAATCCACCTCACACAACCCCCGTTCTACCGTCGGCACGATTACCGAAATTTACGACTATCTGCGTTTACTTTTCGCGAGAGTGGGTGAGCCGCGCTGCCCCACTCACGGAAAACCGCTCAAAGCTCAAACCATTTCACAAATGGTGGATCAGGTATTAAAAATGCCTGAAGGGACAAAGGTAATGCTGCTGGCCCCAATCATTAGAGAGCGCAAAGGTGAACACCTACATGTATTTGACTCCTTGCGCAGGGATGGCTTTATTCGCGCACGCATCGATGGAATTGTGGTCGACCTCGACGATACCCCAGATTTAGACAAGCGTAAAAAACATACTGTCGAAGTAGTGATAGACCGTTTCAAAGTTCGCGCAGACTTAAAGACGCGCTTGGCTGAATCTTTTGAAACAGCTATTCACCTGGCAGATGGCATTGCCATAACCGCCGACATGGACGGCAAAAAGGCGGATCAATTATTTTCGGCCAAACACGCCTGCCCTTTATGTGACTACTCCCTAACAGAACTTGAGCCGCGATTATTTTCGTTTAACAATCCCGCAGGGGCCTGCCCCAGTTGCGACGGCCTTGGCGTTAAGCAATTTTTTTCCGAAGAGCGCATTGTGCATTTCCCCGAGGCATCGCTATCGGAAGGCGCCATTCGAGGGTGGGACCGACGCAACCTGTACTATTTCCACATGCTAAATTCCTTAGCTGAGCACTATGGTTTTGACGTCAATAAACCTTGGCATAAACTCGCAAAAAAATATCGCGACATTATTTTAAACGGCTCTAGTAACGAGATTGTGAGTTTTAGTTATATTAACGACCGCGGCGACACATTTAAACGCAACCATGCATTTGAAGGCGTGATGCCCAACATGGAACGACGTTATCGCGATACGGATTCGTCCTCTGTGCGGGAAGAATTAGCCAAGTTTATGTCAACCATGAAGTGCCCCGAATGCAAGGGAGCTCGACTTAAAACCGATGCGCGCAACGTGTTTGTGGATAATAAAACTTTACCCTCCCTCACTGAAATGCCAGTGGGGGAAGCCTATGCCTATTTTAAGGCGCTGGCGTTTACCGGAGCAAAAAAACGAATTGCCGAAAAAATATTAAAAGAATTAGAAGATAGGTTTCGTTTTTTGGTCGACGTGGGCTTAAATTATTTAACCCTTAATCGCAGCGCCGACACACTTTCAGGGGGCGAAGCGCAGCGCATTCGCCTAGCCAGCCAGATTGGGGCAGGCTTGGTGGGGGTAATGTATATTCTAGATGAACCATCCATTGGTTTACATCAGAGAGACAATGATCGCCTGCTTAAAACACTCACCCACTTGCGAGACATCGGCAACTCCGTCATCGTAGTAGAACACGACGAAGAGGCAATTCGCGCGGCGGACTATATTATTGATGTGGGGCCAGGTGCCGGCGTTCACGGCGGCGAAATAATCGCTACCGGTCGCTACTCGGCAATTCTTAAAGCAAAAAACTCACTTACTGGCGACTATCTCTCGGGGCGAAAAAAAATTGCAGTGCCCGAAACGCGCCACCCCTTTGATAAAAGCAAAGTACTCACCCTTAGTGGAGCCAGCGGAAACAATTTAAAAAACGTGACGCTTACACTGCCCTTAGGCTTAATGACGTGTGTAACAGGCGTGTCGGGGTCAGGAAAATCAACGCTCATTAACGCTACCTTATACCCGCTAGCAGCCACAATATTAAACGGCGCAAGCACCCTTACTGCCGCTCCACACAAAGCATTGAAAGGTATAGAACAGCTTGATAAGTGCGTCGACATCGACCAGAGTCCTATCGGCCGCACCCCTAGATCTAACCCTGCCACTTACACGGGAATTTTTACCCCGATTCGAGAAATATTTTCGGGTACGCAGGAGGCACGGGCGAGGGGGTATAAGCCTGGTCGCTTTAGCTTTAATGTAAAGGGTGGTCGCTGCGAAGCCTGTCAGGGTGATGGAGTGGTTAAAGTTGAAATGCACTTTTTGCCCGATGTGTACGTACCCTGTGATGTCTGTAAAGGCAAACGATACAATCGCGAAACACTAGAAATTATTTACAAAGGCAAAAACATTCACGAGTGTTTAAATTTAACCGTTGAAGATGCCAGGGTGTTTTTTGACGCGATACCGGCTATTGCTAAAAAGCTACAAACACTTATGGACGTTGGGCTTTCGTATATACGGCTTGGCCAGGCGGCAACCACTTTGTCGGGCGGCGAAGCTCAACGGGTTAAGCTATCGAGAGAACTATCCAAACGCGACACAGGGCAAACACTATATATTCTCGACGAACCCACAACCGGTCTACATTTTCACGACATTCAATTATTGCTCACAGTGCTACACCGCTTGCGAGACCACGGCAACACCATTGTTGTTATAGAGCACAACCTCGATGTGGTAAAAACGGCAGATTGGGTAATCGACTTGGGCCCTGAGGGTGGCGGAGGTGGCGGCTCCATTATCGCAAAGGGCACACCAGAGGATATCTGCACATCGACTGATTCTCACACGGGCAGATTTTTGAAACAATTACTGAAATGATATTGGTTAGTGCTCGCCCATAAACTGGAACGAACAGCGTCACAGCGAAGTGACATGCAGAATTACAGGAAAAGAAGTTTTAGAAAAAACTAGATATGCAAGTTAAAACCGAACCATCATGACGCCGTGGCATTCCGGTGCTTAAACGAGTTGAAACGAACAAAAATCAAGGGAACTGTTACTTTGCTTATAAAATGACTGACTTACACCCGACACGCTATTGCTAACCCTATTTATCGAGCTGCCAGTAATTTCAATGATATTGGCAATTTCTGTCATTTCCATGTAATCGGCAAGAGATATATTCTGATAGCTGAGACGCCTGTCTTGCAGCTTGTACTGCGAAACACCCAAGTCAAATAGGCCTGTGAGAGTTAGGCTGACGCTTAGCCCATGTTCAGTGGCCAAAAATAAAAAACCTATATAAATCAATATTTTGAGATTTTAACTTCCATTTTGATGCACTACAGGTGATTTTTCAGGCAGCCTTCTTCACACTTTTTCGCGCCCCTAATGAGTCGGCTTTTACTACCAGCGCACTAAAAATTTGCTGGTGAGCGGGTTCAGCCTTTGTTGTTGATCGAATGTGTATCTGTGACCCATCTTCTGCTGGCATGGTAACGCTGACTCTTTGTTGGCTCACCATGATGTTTCTTATACTATCCCAGCTCAAACACAGGCCCTTCTCTCTTAATTGCCCCCGCAGACTATGAACCATGTGGTAGGCCAGCAGGGTAATGAAAATATGCGCGTTTACGCGCGCTTCTTTCTGATGGTAGATTGGGCGCAAGCCCAATTCACTCTTCATGCTTCTGACGCAAGCCTCCACATCGGTAAGCATGGTGTATGTCTACCACAACGCTTTCTCCGACAAGTCCGTGCTATTGGTTCTCAAACAATAAACACCCGACAGGTCCGGCTTTTTATTGGCGCCCTGCTTACGGGACCACATTACGTTTCGGGCATGTTTCTTCTCATCATCGGCTATTACCTCAATATCATAGTGTTGAGATACACGTGCGTATTTCTGCCTAGGGCTCTTTTGAAAGAAACGGAATCCCTCCGCGACCGCTCATTAATTTGAGCATCACATCATTCCATGTTTCAAAAATAAAATAGCGAATAAGCACTCTAAAGGTCTCCCACAAAGGCCGTTTACTGACTAGTGAGCGACGACACAGCTTATAAGCGGGATCACTCAACTCAAATATCTGATGGAAGTAGAACGCTAGCATTGTGAGCAAATACATAGTGTGGCAAAGATGTTGTTTACCGTGACCAAAATTGTGCTTGACCCATCTTCAGTGGCCAAAAAGGAAAAACTAATATAAATCAATGCTTTAAAATCCTCACTTCCATTTTGATGCACTACAGGTGATTTTTTAGGCAGCCTTCTTCACGCTTTTTCGCGCCCCTAATGAGTCGGCTTTTACTCCCAGCGCACTGAAAATTTGCTGGTGAGCGGGTTCAGCCTTTGTTGTTGATCGAATGTGTATCTGTGACCCATCTTCTGTTGGCATGGTAACGCTGACTCTTTGTTGGCTCACCATGATGTTTCTTATACTGTCCCAGCTCAAACACAGGCCTTTCTCTCTTAATTGTACCCGCAGACTATGAACCATGTGGTAGGCCAGCAGGGTAATGAAAATATGCGCGTTTACGCGCGCTTCTTTTTGGTGGTAGATTGGGCGCAAGCCCAATTCAC
>JBLHGN010000096.1:0-11849 GCA_047616325.1 Lentisphaeria bacterium | reverse complement strand
TGCTGGAACCAGTGGCCCCGACATTTCGTTTGCGAACGACTAAATTTCTGGCGGCAAATTCACATTAGGCTGAATTTAAAGTCAAGTCTCGCTAATATGCCGCACCGAAGTGCAGTATTGATAGACATTATTAGTAGGCAGCAGCAAGCCCACAGAGGTTTGAGTGACTCGAAACATCACAACATTAATCACAACAGGTTCACAGAAATATGAGCATTAAGTCAGACAAGTGGATTCGGCGCATGGCCGAAAATGAAGGCATGATTGAACCCTTCGAGCCCAACCAAATGCGGTATGACGCACAAGATCGTCGTATTGTGTCTTACGGCACATCCAGCTACGGCTACGATGTGCGCTGTGCTGACGAGTTTAAAATATTCACCAATGTACACTCGGTAGTGGTAGACCCCAAAAACTTTGACGATGCCAGCTTTGTGGATATTAAAAGTGACGTGTGTATTATTCCACCCAACTCCTTCGCACTGGCGCGAACGGTAGAATATTTCCGTATTCCCCGCAGTATATTAACGGTGTGTTTGGGCAAGTCTACCTACGCCCGCTGCGGTATTATTGTTAACGTTACGCCGCTGGAACCAGAGTGGGAGGGGCACGTCACTTTAGAGTTTTCCAACACCACTCCGCTGCCTGCAAAAATCTATGCAAACGAAGGTATCGCTCAGATGTTGTTTTTTGAGAGCGACGAAATTTGTGATACTTCTTACAAAGACCGCGGCGGCAAGTACCAAGGGCAAACGGGCGTAACGCTACCAAAAACCTGATTTTGCCTGCTTTTTGGGTAGGTATCGCAAAGAGAGCGAACAGGAAAAGGGGCGCTTAAGCGTTCATTTATAGCTATTTTACGGTTTTAAATTCACCGTAGGTGGCGTAAGCTTCATTTTCTCTAGTTGTTATAGAAGTTATTAGAAACTATTAGAAGTTATTGCTAGATATCGGCGCGACAGTGTCTGTGTGTTGTGGGCGACGCGCGACTCTAGTGCACATTGCTATTATAGATCGGTGATTATCCTTACTCTGATCAATTAACAACCTAAACACCTTTGGAAGGTTAGTCTTATGGGCGTGAAACGAATTGTAATACCTATTATTTTGTCGACATCACTTGTGGTGTTTAGTGGCTGCGGTTCTTCACCAGTTAAGGAGCAGTCTCTTATCAGTATCGGCGGGGAGCAATTAGAGCAGCTAACAAGTTCGGCAGAATTACTCCAGCTCTACCAGACTTCGGCCGCTTTACTGAGCGGTAAAGACAATACGGTGTTCGCCGGTGATTATGCTCGCCTAAACGCCATTGGCCGTCGCCTTGTAGCCGCTAAAAAAACTGAACTTTCGAGCCAGTTTGAAGCAGCAAGGCTTGCCTCGGGCGAAGTACCCATGGCGCTATTGAACTCTGTAGCTGGTGAGTCTGCCCCGGTTCCTGCGTCGCTCTGGGCGCCTATCACTGCGCAAATTGATACAGAGATAAGCAACACTAATGCCGCCATGAAAGTCCGTGTCGATCAATTGGAAGTCGGCGAGTTAGATGACAATAATAAATTGTTGATGATGGATGATCTCTATCGTCTAAGCGGCGACAAAAATTGGTTGGAGCAGCGCAACGCCTATGTAGACGGTTTGATCGAAGAAATTAGACAAGCCCGCGCCAGTGGTCAACTGACTGCTCAATTACAGCCAAAAATAGACTTAGTGTTGGAAAATCGCGGTGAAAACAAAGCCTTAAAGCAAGAATTGGTCGCGGTGGCCGCTGAGATATACCAAAAAGAATTTCTCGATGCCCTGGGCAAGGGCGACGCCGATAAGGCATTTGAAATATTTGTCACCATGTCAAAATCGAAAGATTTCGACAGTATTAAAGATAGTCTCGCAGGCACTAGCCAAACCATGGTTGACCACTTTGTGAGTGTTGCCAACACTTTAGTGGAAGATCCTGTAAGCGTCGCGAAGTCCTACCGAGGTTTCAGCCAAGCCCGTATTGTTTCTAAGACCTTGGGTTTCCCATCGAAAGCCACCGAGGGAGAAAAACGCCTCATTAAGCAGCTGTATGAGCAATATGAGAAATATGCCGAACAAGATTTACACACCGTGGCCATGGCGTACCTGATGATGGTGAAAGAGTTTTCGCCACTGCATAAGGGTTTGCGTCAAAAGATAAGTGAAGTGGAAGAGAAGGTGCGAGGCGTTGCTATAAAGCGTCTGAGTACCACCGCCTTTGACGGCGGCAGTCAGCAAGGTTACGGCGATATCATTTCGTCGAAAATTACCCAGCATTTGTTTAGGCATGTGCCCCACGACATCCGCATAGTAGAGCGTGAACAATACCAGGCCATATTACGCGAACGCAATTTGAGTGAGGGTGGGGCGGCGCTGTCTTCGGTTGATATTATGGTGACCGGCAGCATTCTTGAAGCCAAAGTAGACACCACCAAGCAAGAAGGTAAAAAAACCATACGCGCCGTAATTGGTAAAGAAACCATTCCAAATCAGGCGTATATCAAGTGGTTAGAACTGCCGGCGAAAGAGCGGAAAAAAATCGAAAAACCCAATGAAACTACTACCGTAGATAAAAAAGATAATATACCGGTAAAAGTGACCAATCACCGAAAAGTGGGAATATTCTCGGTGAGTTACCGTTTAGTTGATGCCAAAACGGGTCGTGTGCTTTACCCTAACTCCACTACCAAGGAAGAAGAATTTAAAGGTACCAGCCGCGAAGGTGTAGAAATGGGGGACTTTATTCTGCCATTCGAATTGGCCGACCTGCCCTCCGACGTGAAAATTCTTGACCGGCTCGCCACCGAAGTGGCCGAAGATATTGGCAATGGTTTGGTGGAAAAATTAAAAGATCAAGAACAAAAATATCTTCAAGACGCCGAGGTCTATCAAAAAGACAACAGCTGTTTGCAAGTGTCGGACAGCTTGGCAAAGGCCTTGATTATTCTTGAGGCCAAAGGCATGGAGCGAGATGATATCGAAAAGCGCTACCTTTCAGTTACTATAAACTGTGGTAGATAAAAGATTTCGCAAGACAAGAAAATGAGCTGGACCAGAAAGTGAGTTAGACAAAAAATGAGTTAATTAAGACTCAATATCAACCATAAAAAAAGCCCGTCATTTCGGGCTTTTTTTATGGTTGTTCGTGCCTAATTGGAAATTTCAGCCAGCTTCGCTTTGGCCTCGATGTTGTCGGGGTCGATAGCTAACACCTTCTGGTATCTATCTATCGCATTGTCATTTGCCGGTGACTTGATGCGGCCTTCTTTAATGTTTAATTCAGCACCCTTCAATAGCGCTGATATCTGCATAAGTTGCATGCTCGAAAGTTTGAGTGTTTGCTTGTGCCGTTTAAGGGCCAATGCCACTCGACGCTGCAGGTCGCTTAAAGGCTTACTCTGTGCGAGTGGCTGTAGGTCGTCGAGATAGTTTTGCGCCTTGTCTGCCTCGCCTTTGGCAAGCGCTGATTCTATTAGGTCGAGGTAAGTTTGCTGTATGCGTTGCATACCCACAAGTGCTTCGGGGTGCTTAGGTTCGAGGACTAAAACTCGCTGGTACTTGCTGAGGGCATTGCTCTGTCCCTTTTGCAGACGCAAGTGGGCGATGTCATCTGCGGCGGCTTCCAGTAAACGCGAAATTTCCTCGCGGGTACTGGCGGCGAGATTGCTCAACGGCCCAGTTTCTTCGATCGTTTCTGTTTGCGGATGAGGCCACATAAGCAAGGCTAGCGTTATCACTAAAGCCAGCGTTGTCAATAAGGCAGCAGCACCCAACCCTCCCAGAGATAAAGCCAGAATGCGCTTTTTAACAGCGTGGTCCTTGCGTGCCCGGTGCGAGTCACTCTGTACTTCCATCTTGGCGCCAGTATCGGCAGACAGCATTACAGTTTCTTGGTCTTCCATGGCAGATTTTGACTTCGCCGAGTTTGCGACGGTGGGCTGACTGGCAGCTGCCGGATTGATAAGGGTTTCGTGCAACTTGGATTTTATTCGGGTTTGTTCGTCGTCTGTCGTTGCAAAACCTTCAAATCCGTCAATGGCCAGCGTTTCATCGCGGCTTATGGGTGCCGAACGGTGCTGCCTTTGTTCCAGTTGCTCGAGGGCTTTTATAACGTCGTTACCGCGGCCCATTCTTTCGCTGGCGTCCTTGGCCAGCATCTGCTCAATGAGTGTTTGAAAACGTGCGAGTGGTGGCGGTAGAAGCGGCACGGGCTCATTAAAATGCATGTAGGCCGTGGCCATCAAGTCGGCGCCGGCGAAGGGAACCCGGTTGGTGAGCAATTGGTAAAACAAAATGCCGAGGCTGTATATGTCTCCCTCTGGACTGGGTTCTGAACCGCGAATTTGTTCGGGGCTCATATATTTTGGTGTGCCCACAATTAACCCGGTTTGCGTCAGGTTGATGTCAGCATTGGTCTCTTTGGCAATGCCGAAATCGGTGAGCACGGCGGCGCCGTCTTCGCGAAACATCACATTGTCGGGTTTTAAGTCGCGGTGAATAATGTGTTTGCGGTGGGCAAAGTCCAGCGCCGAGGACATTTGTTTGATAATGGAAACAGCTGCTTTAGTGGTGAGCCCCTTTTGTAACTTGGCGTGCAGATCGCCACCGGAAAGAAACTCCATGGCAATAAAATAGTGATTTTGAATTTCGCCAACATCGTAAACCTGCACGATATTACTGTGGCTGAGCTTGGCAACTATGAGCGATTCCATGACGAAACGTTGGCAAAAAGCGTCGTCTTCACTGAGATCGGGTTTTAGAATTTTAACCGCAACATTGCGATCAAAGGAGTGCTGGCGGGCCCGGTAAACGGAAGCCATACCGCCGCGGCCTATGACTTCGATAATGTCGTAACCGGGAATTTCAAAATCTAACGGAGACACGGTGTTTCCTTTGTGATCGCCCAAGAGCTAGCGTAGATTTGGATCTTAGGCCTTAAAGTTTTCAGCCGCTTGCGGTTTCGCAAAATAAAACCCCTGATAATATTCGAAGCCCATGGTTTTGCAGACACGATATTCCCCTTCGCTGCTGACGCATTCGGCCAAGGTCTGAATCGACAGTTTAGAGGCGAGCTCCTTCAGGTGGCGCAGTAAATTTAGGCGCGACTCATCGGCGGTGTCAATTTGATCTATCAGTACTCTGTCAAACTTTATCAGGTCGGGTTTCGCCTCCACCAGTTCCAGCAGACGGGATTGACCGACACCGAAGTCATCAAATGCCAATTTGATCGACAGTGTATCAAGTTTCTTTTTCAGGGACCGCAACAAATCGCGATCTCCGGTGACGCACTGTTCGTGTATTTCCAGTGTGATCTGTGCGCTGGAAAAACGGCCCCTCATTTGGCTTATGTCGGCTAATAGGCGGTCGGGTTCAAGTAATTCGCTTGGATGCGTATTGACCAATAAGTCTCCGCGCAAACCGTGGCTTACAGCAAGCTCCACGCCGCAGTTACGCATAAGTTCCGACAGCGACACTTCTAAGCCGAAGCTTTCGGCTATATGAAATAATGCCATTGGGCTAACCGGCAAGTCTGGCGTGGCGCCGCGACCCAGTATTTCGTAGCCGCAGGTAGTCATGTCAGATGCTAGGATGATGGGTTGGAACACCATATTCACCGCGCGTGTGGCAATCATTTTTTCCAGCTCGCGTACGCCGCAGGGAAACGTATCGCTTAGCTGCTCTTGTGAAATGAATTTAGTTTCATCCGAGCCTTGTTCGGCATTGCTTTGGTTTTGGCCGGTACGCGAATGGAAGGCGTCGATAAGGCGAACTTCGGCGGAACCGAGATGCAACACATCGCCGTGGTCGACCAGGGAGGTTTCGCTGATTAGTTGACGATTGACATAGGTGCCGTTACGGCTGTTGAGGTCGGTGATCCACAGCTGTCCATCGCGCTCGTCAATTCTGGCGTGATGGCGCGACACCGACGGCGCATGAATCGTACACCTGAGCAGTTCGTCGCGCCCCAAAATTTGCGGCAAGTCTTTGAGTGGCTGTTGCTTCATGGAGCCATCGTCGTCGAAAAAGCCTTCCAGATACCAGCTGTTCATAGGTGCTCTCGTGTTTTCTATCTAGAGTTAGAAAATGATACCGCGCAATAGCCGTATATCACCTTTTAGTATTAGCGTGTTGATGGTTTAATTCCAGCCACAATCACATTAATACCCGAGAATAGTGCTTAAGCACAAGTACTCGCCTAATCTGCTTCCTACCAAACTGGGGTGGCTTGCATATAAATTTGCTGCATCTTGTTAATATGGGGCTAGCAGGGTAAAACCTCGGCAAATACGTTCAGAATTTAATCAAACAGGGATTTGGGAGCTATTATGGCAACTTTCTATTGGCATGACTACGAGACCTGGGGGGCGGTTCCCTCGGTGGATAGGCCCTCACAATTTGCGGGGGTGAGAACCGACGAGAATTTAAACGTTATCGGTAAACCCTTGGTTATCTACTGTCGGCCCACCGAGGATGTTTGGCCCACACCGGAAGCCTGTTTGATTACCGGAATTACGCCGCAAACGGCGCAGCGAGAGGGCTTGCCGGAGCGTGAATTCATTCAAACAATTCATCGCGAGCTGGCTCATCCGGGAACCTGCGGTGTGGGTTATAACTCCATACGCTTCGATGATGAAATCACCCGTTACACGCTTTTTAGAAATTTTCACGACCCCTATGAGCGCGAATGGCGCAACGGCAATTCGCGCTGGGACATTATCGATATGGTGCGTCTAGTGTATGCGCTGCGACCAGAAGGCATTGAATGGCCGATGATTGATGGTAAACCTTCCTTTAAATTAGAGCGGCTTACCGCGGCCAATGGCATAAGCCACGAATCTGCCCACGATGCCTACTCCGACGTTGACGCTACGATAAAGCTTGCGCGCCTTATCCGGCGTAAGCAGCCCACGCTATACGACTACGTAGTGCGCAATAAATCGAAGGCGGCGGTGGGCAAATTGATCGATTTACAACAGCGTAAACCTCTCTTGCATATATCCTCGCGTTTTCCCGCGTCCCGCGGCTGCGCAGGTTTGGTTGTGCCCTTGGCGATGCATCCGGTCAATAAAAATGCAGTGATCGTGTTTGATTTGTCAGTGGACCCAAGCCCTTTGCGGGGTATTAGCTCAGAAGCGCTTCACTCGCGCGTATTCACCGCCGAAAGGGACCTGCCGGAAGGCGAACACCGCCTTCCACTAAAATTGGTCCACTTGAATAAGTGCCCTATATTGGCGACACCAAAACTCGTGGATGGCGCTGCCGAAGAACGACTGGGGATAAACAAAGCGCAGTGCGAGAAGCACTGGCAGATGATTAAAGCCATGGACATCAGCACTACCTTGCGCGACCTGTATCTGCGCGACAACTTCACGCCGAGCGACGACCCCGAAAGCCGCCTGTACGATGGATTTATTAAAGATGCCGATAAGAAATTGATGGGCGAGGTCCGCGCTATGCCAGTTGATGCTCTGGCCTCCACCACGGTGATTTTTAACGATGAGCGTTTAAACGAGATTTTATATCGCTATCGCTGCCGTAATTTTCCAGAGACCCTCTCTGCGGATGAGTGCGAGCAGTGGCGAGAGTTTGTGTGGCAGCGCTTGCTAAATGGCGCCAAAAACCGCCTTTCTTTGACCCAGCTTGAGGAAAAAATCAACCAGCTACTTAAGGCATATTCGGGCGATGCCAAAAAGAGTGAAGTGCTTCATCAGCTGCGCACCTACGCCAACCAAATTATCAATAAGTACCAGCCTGCTTCATAAATGCAGGGTTTAAATGTTGTACTCAAACAGCAGTAAATGGCTTGATCCAGCTGCGGTTTTTAGCTTGCCTGTATTGCTAGTAAACGGGGAATACGAGGTGTCGTTTTTGGTGTTAACATGATCGCCATTTTCTAGCGATACAGGGGTTAAAACGTGAAATTTGCAGGCGCTCACATATTATCAGTCGATCAGTTTGAACGTTCGGATATCGAAAAAATATTCGCCGTGGCAGACTCCATGGAGCCCTTCGCCCTGCGTAAGCAAGTTACCCGTGTATTGGAGGGGGCCATATTAGGCAGTATGTTTTTTGAACCGAGCACCCGCACTCGAATAAGCTTTGGCTGTGCGTTTAACCTCTTAGGTGGCGAGGTGCGCGAGACCACAGGCTTTAAAAGCTCGGCCATTGCCAAAGGCGAGTCACTCTACGACACTGCACGGGTACTGTCGGGTTACAGTGATATTATCTGTATGCGCCACCCCGAATCAGGTTCGGTGAAAGAATTTGCCGAGGCCAGCCGGGTGCCGGTAATTAACGGCGGCGATGGTGCCAACGAGCATCCAAGTCAAGCGCTATTGGATCTTTACACGATTCAAAAAGAATTGCGTGACAAGGGGCGCAGCTTGGATGGCCTGCGCATTGCCATGATTGGCGATCTGCGTTTTGGCCGCACCGTACACTCTTTAAGTCGGCTGCTATCACTCTACAGCAACTTGCACGTTGTGCTTATCTCTCCAGAAGAGTTGGCAATGCCGGAAACCTATATCGAGATATTGAAGCGTGCGGGCCACAAGGTGACGGTGTCGTCGGATTTACCCAGCAACATAAGTAGCGTAGATATAGTCTATTCCACTCGTATTCAGGAAGAGCGTTTTGAATCGAAAGAAGAAGCCGGCTTGTACCGTGGTCGCTTCAGACTAAATCAGGCAATTTATACACAATACTGCGAACCCAACACGGTCATTATGCACCCGCTGCCAAGAGATTCTAGAGCGGATGCCAACGAGCTGGATAACGACCTCAATCAAAACCCCAACCTCGCCATTTTTCGTCAGGCGGACAATGGCCTCTTGGTAAGAATGGCCTTATTTGCCTTAATACTCAACGTGGCTGATCAAGTGCACAAATATGCCCGTCCTGTGAATTGGTATCACAGTCGTTAAGCCAAGCTGCAAAATCAGGGTGTTGTATTGGTGGCAAACGCGGCGTCCGGGAGCTTAACTTTTAGTCAAGTATCCACTAGGCACCGCTTCGCGAGGGAGTCTAATTCAGCACAGAGAAGCGCCGCGGCAAGCACAAACTATGTATTAAATTTCAGGGATAAAAGCCGCCAATTAGCGCCCGCCCATAAATTACGCCGCAGTGAAGCCCTATTCATGGAGAAAAGGCTGTATTCTAGATAGCAATACCTCGGCATCCAGCGGCTTTTGTATAAAGTCACCGGGGTCTAATAGTTTTCTGTCGGGCCCGAATAGCTCGTTTTTTACCGCGCGTTCTTCGCGTTCGTGATCGCTGCCATCGTTATCGTAGTGTTCACTAGAGTAGAGTGTAAATACCGGTAAAAAAGACGTTTTTGGGTTTGTTTTGAGTTTTTCGCGTAAGTCTGCAACGCTACTGCCTGGAAACACGTCGTCAATCAGAATCATATCGGGCCGGTATTCTTCGGCCATGGGGATGCACTCTACGGGGTGTAGCGCTGTCAAGACCGTGCCGCGCCCTCCCAGTGTTTTCGAGATAAACGCGAGTGTTTCCTCGCAATCCCCAACCACTAGCAGGCGATTTTGAGGGTTAAATTCTCGCACGGTAATGCAATTGCGTCCGCTCAGTTTGGATTCGTACAAATACCTATCGGCCTGTTCAATTTGATGTGCCAGGTTTGTACCGGTGGTGAAGTTTACCACCACAGCACCTAGGCTCACTGTCACTACGCCCGCAGCGGTAGATTCGCGGTGTTTTATGGCCAGTGCTTCAATGCTGCTACGAAGCAACTCGGAAATATACTGCGCACCCGTTTCGGGGGTGTTGGGTAGTATGGCGATAAACTCTTCCCCTCCATAACGTGCCACTACATCTACTGCGCGACAAAGGCATTTGGAGAGTGTTTGTGCCACTAACCTAATACATTCGTCCCCGGCTGGGTGACCATAACAGTCGTTGTAGAGTTTAAAGTGATCAATATCCAGTAGTAGAATTGCGAAGGGTTGCTTGTTGCGAGCAGAGCTCTCCCAAATCTCGAGTGCTTTTTCTTGAAAGGTGCGGCGGTTGTACAGCTGGGTGAGGCCGTCCCTCTGGCTGAGTATGGTCAATTCTTGGTTGAGTAGATTGAGCTGATTGCGCATTTCGGTAATGCGTTCCATCGCTCGTATCTTGGCGTTTAAGATGATTTCATTGACTGGTTTGATAAGGTAGTCATCGCCACCTGCCGCAATGGCTTCTTCCAGGCTAGAGGCTTCGCTTTTGCCGGTGACAAAAATAATAGGAATCCAGTGATCACCAAGCCATTCGCGAATAAGTCGGGTGGTTTCAAAACCGTCCAAGCCGGGCATTTCGACGTCCATAATGACCATGTCAACGGGTGTGGTGTCGAGGTACTGCAAGGCTTCCTCGCCACTTTCGGCAACGATGGGTACATGCCCAGACGAGGTAATATAAGCGCACATGGCGTAGCGGATTGTGGCGCTGTCTTCGACGAGCAGTATCTTCATATAAATTAGCAGTAACAGCTATATTGAAAAGAGTTCCAGCGGTATTATTTAAGGCCGCCAAGTTGTGTGTTGTTGTGTTTAAGTCTACCACATGATAATAAATACGTGTTTTTGTTCGTCGGCCCATTAAGTGGATGCTTATAAGTCTCAAAATGGGTGCCATTCGTCGCCGAGACTGTATAATCTCGCGACTAATCTTCATGAGCCGCTACTGTCGTCAGCGCTAACGCATAAATAAACCCATTTAAGCTATATAAATCATATAGATAAACTTAGGTACGAAAAGCACACCATGTCTGAATTTGATCAACTAAGACCCTATAACGACGCAGAAGTGAAACCGATAATCGCAAAATTGTTGGAGGATGCAGAGTTTCTGGATGTGGTCTTTAAACTTAAGATGGGGCGTGCGGCACAATTGCTGGCGCCGGTGCTGGGGCCCTTTGCGCGCGCTATGGTGAGACGCGGACTAAAAAAGCAAGTTGCCGCTATTGCTACGGTGCGGGATTTACAGAAACTGTTAGAGCGATATTTAGGCGATGCTATCGACAACACCGTGGATGCGCTCACTGTAAGTGGTCTCGAACAATTAAATAGTGAACACGCCTATTTATTTATTAGCAATCATCGTGATATCGCCATGGATCCGGCCTTTCTTAATTGGACGCTCTACCACAATGGTTTTGGTACTTTGCGCATAGCTATTGGCGACAACTTGCTCACAAAACCCTACTCTTCGCATTTAATGCGCCTCAATAAATGTTTTATTGTTAATCGTTCGGCGACGGCGCCGCGAGAGAAACTAAGAGCCGCAAAACTTTTATCCAAGTATATTCATCACTCTGTAGTAGAAGACAATGAAAATGTGTGGATTGCGCAACGTGAAGGCCGCGCAAAAGACGGTATCGATCGCACCAACGGCGCCATCGTAAGCATGTTGGCCATGAATCGCGACAAAACTAAATCGTTTGCAGATTATATTCGCAAGGCGCGTATTGTGCCCGTTAGTATTTCTTATGAATACGACCCATGCGATTATAGTAAGGCTAGGGAAATTTTAAAAAAAGCGACACAGGGCAGCTATATCAAAACCGAACACGAAGATGTGCAAAGTATTGTTACAGGTATTGGTGGTTACAAAGGTCGGGTTCACCTTTCATTTGGTGCGGCATTGACGGGTGAATACGAAGACAGTGAGGCGGTTAAAGACGCGCTGGATTTTGTCATTTGCAATAATTATAAGTTGCACGTCACTAATTGTTTTGCTTATGAGTTTCTGGAAGGGGTTCAGCCAGAAATTGAAGTGGGTGAAAATGCAGAATTGTTTTCCAGTCTGTTGGTAAAGAACGAAGCGCAAATGATTATAGAAAGGCAAAA
>JBLHGN010000095.1:0-11864 GCA_047616325.1 Lentisphaeria bacterium | reverse complement strand
CTGACTAAACCAGATTGTTTTTCTCGAAAAGCGTCGAACAGTTCAACGTTGAGTGTCATCCATTTATTCATGGGCTTTATCAATGAATCCGTCTTTTCAAAAACTTTATCGTACATGTTATCGCTCCTCGTTAGCACTCTTTCTTTGCATTGACTATATAGGAGTGCCCGAGCAGCTTCGCCACCATTGACACTATTTACAATTACGTTTAACAACAAACTTGCTCGCCACCCAGCCTGTAAAACCCGCACCATTGAGACAGCCACTAACGCTAGACGCCATCCCATGGAGCACTTATCGCCCACAAGGAACTTCCAGCCCACCCACGCCTTGCTGCGTTGCAATAAAAAGTCTATGCGAGACTAGATCTCAGGTCAACGTGTTTGCGCTAAAAACCAACACCCACATCAATAATGGAGTAAATATTGGCGGAAAATTGCAAATTTTTTACCAAAAAAAAGCCCTGGATTACCAGGGCTCATCTGGGCTCAGAATCTTAACGAGCCCGAAACCTAACACCCTTGACTGGGCATTAAACAGCAGCGGTAGCACTCTTAAGCACTTCACCAGCTTTTTCTTGATTAGTGTTTATCAGCTCGTAGGCTTCCGTAGAAGCGGCAACTACCTTGCCTTGCATGCCTTCGAGGTAAGTTTTTTGAGTTTGGTATACGCCAGAAAAATCTTTCTGCGCACTCAATTCTTTAGCGAAAGCCATGCTGTCGGCTACCATATCATTAATGAAGGTCTTTTGCTTTTCTGCTACTTCTTCCATAACCTTTGAATTAAGAGTCATTAGCTGGCTTAAAGGTTTGAAGGCGTTTTGTGATTGCTCGATAATTTTGTCAAACATGGTACGTTCTCCTAGGTAAGTAAATTGCTGCACTGCACAACCTGGCGACAGTTTACGATTCACAGACCTGGGAGTCAACAACATTTGCTGCATCGCACAAGATTTTTAAAATTTTATTACTATAAAAAGACGACTCTTTATTCATTTTCTTTATTACTGTCGCCAGGCGTTGGTTTTTCTGTTTTTACGCTAGCAATAGTGGACCAAACAGACATGTTTTTTTCCATCATTTGGTTAAAAACGTTTATCGGTGAGGCGTCTAACATATCCTGCATGACACCTTGCATCGTATCTTGGCGATCTAAAAAGGTGGAAATGCTCTGCTCCAAGTATTGGCGCATAAACCCCTGCAGCTCACTGCCATAAAAACGAATTAATTGCTTGAGCACCGATTGAGTCAGCAGCGATTGGCTGTCATTGTTTTCTTGTTCACTGATTATTTGCAGTAAGATGCTCTTAGTGAGGTCGTCCTCCGTCTTCGAATCAACCACTCTAAACTCGCTGTGACTCACGACCAACTCCCTAATCGCATCCAAATTGACGTACTGACTTCGCGAAGTATCGTATAAGCGACGATTTGGGTATTTTTTTATAGTTATCACAGCGACTCTCTTGATTGGCTTGTTTTGGCTATTGCGACCCACATGCTTCGCGGTAGTTAAATTCGATATCTTGCGGCTATTTGAATCGGCATCATTAGCGGCACCCTATCGTATGCTTAACCTTTAAACCGTGTAAAAATGATCCCTCCGAAGCTAATATTCACTTAGACAATAGAGACTTTGAAATTTACTACACTGCATGATTCGAGGGCGCAAACAAAGGCACGGCTCAGCTGCTTCCTGCAGGTTATCACTAAACACACACAAGAGACCAACTAGCCTTGCCATTTGTTAAATAAGCGGACTATTTTCGCCAATACCAGCGACTCACGACTCGCTTAATCGTCTTTTCACATACGCCCCAGGAGCATCTTCAATTATTGCATAATGCTTAGAACCTGCTTTTTTTACCGCTACTTTTTCGTTCCCAGATCGTTCCGCTAACCACGAGTTCCAGTCATTCCACCACGAACCCTCCACCTGATGGGCACCCTCAAGCCATTCCTGGTGCGTCCCGGGCATGGCTTCATTGACCCAGTGTGGATACTTGCCCCTCGCAGCAGGATTAACCACTCCCGCAACGTGCCCAGACTCGGTCATAACAAATCTTACATCGGTATTTAACTGTCGTGCACTTGCGTACGCAGAGGGCCATAGCACTATATGATCCGCCTGAGCGGCCAAACAATAACACGGCACTTTGATGTCATCGAGGTCGATTTTATGCCCCAGAATGGTTATGCCACCTTTTTCAATAAGCTTATTACCTAGATACATGTTTTTTAAATAATACAAAAATGCATCAGCGGGTATATTAGTTGAATCGCTGTTCCAATAGAGAATATCAAAGGGCGTCGGGTCCTTACCTTTTAGATAATTATCGATAAAGTACGACCAAAACATATTGTTTTCACGCAGCAAGCTGAAACTTAACGCGAGAATACGACCATCAAAATATCCTTTTTTACCAATACTTTGCTCTACCAAGGGCACTATATGATGAGAAATGTAGTTACCCACCTCGCCTGGCTCAGAAAAATCAAAAAGCGTGGTAAATAATGTAAGAGATTTTATTCTTTTGTCGCCAATGGCTGACAAATAAGCCTGAGAGACACCCAACAAAGTGCCGCCAACGCAATACCCTGCTGCATTTATCGATGACGATTTAGTAATATTTTCCACAGCATCGAGACTCGCGACCACACCTTTAGATACATATCCATCAAACGACAAGGTACTCAGTGATTCATCTGGGTTCACCCAAGATATGATAAAGACGGTGTAGCCCTGCTCGACCATCCAGCGAACCATAGATTTTTTTTCATCTAGATCTAGTATGTAATATTTATTGATAAATGGGGGCACAATAAGCAGAGGAACCTGCTTAACTTTCGCGCTTGTTGGCGTGTACTGAATTAATTGGATAAGTTCATTTTCAAAAACCACTTTGCCGGGGGTGTTCGCCAAATTTTCACCCAGGGCAAAGGCCGAAGAATCCACCTGGGTAATTTTGAAAGCCTCTGCGGGGCTGTTTTCCAGATCCCGCATAAAGTTGTCTATACCCTTTGCTAGGTTTTCGCCCTGTGTGGATAAAAGTTCTCGACATACTTCGGGATTAGTCAGCACATAGTTTGTGGGCGCCACGGAGTTTATGAACTGACGCGTATAAAACTTAACCTGACCGGCAACTTTTTTGTCCTCGAACTCAAGCACGTCAACCAGCTGATGCATATATTCAGCGTTGAGTAAATACGCCTGTTTTATGTAGCTAAACCCTGGATTACCGTGCCAATCACCGTCGTCAAATCGCTTGTCGCCGTCGCCTGCGGTTATAACCGGCTCAACCGGCTCACCCATAAATGCTTTAGATGCGCTTTCCCATAAGCGCTGTTGTTTTTCGAGAAAATCCATTTGCTGCTTAACAAACTTTTTGGGGTCGACCTTTACCGATGAGGCCTGTTCATTACCATCGTAACCATCATACTGAAATGGGTTTTTATTCGGCTCAGCGCCCTGCTCAGCGAGGCGTTTCGTCACCTCCATCATCATCGAGTTAAAAACGCCGCTAAATTTTTCGATATAGCCTAACACTTGTTGTTTTTCTTCTTGATTCATACATTAGAAACCTATTAGAAAATGATACCAAATTTCAATACATCACTTAGCCTCTGCACTCTCTAGCGCACCTCTAATTAGCTATGCGTTTATTCAACGGGCAGTTGCCGCTTTAACCAAAGATGTGGATATAGCGTAGCGCCGCATTACTTTTTCGTTTTTGAAGGGCTGGTCGTGGGCTTTTGATATTGTTCGAACATAGAAGTACTCTTTTCAGCCATGGCTTGCCAAAACTCCATCATGCTATTCTCGCCGGTTTTCGCAGAAGTAGCGTTCATCATGGGTGGCATTTTTTTAAGAAAGAGCTCCATCATTGCTTTTTGCAGCCCCTCGACGTTCCCCTCAAACAACTCGAGGACTTCTTTGGGCGTAATATCCAATTCGAATGTGACTTTCACTTTGAGATCCTCAGTGGCTTATTTTTCGACCTAAAACGCCCGTAACACGCTTTACGTTAAATGACACAGATACATCTTTTGCAATACTAGCAAAGGCGCAATCTATTAAGATTTAGGATATTTAGATTAGCAGAGTATCGATTAATCATGGCTGGTAGTCCTGACAATGGATATAACGATTGAAATACCCTAACGAGCCTTCAAAAACGCCAAGTTTAACAGGGCTTGCCCATTTAAGACATGAGGATCTTTACCCACCATCCAAATCTGGAGAATTAGGGTCGTTGAAGCACCAATCTTTAGGACGGCTCATTAAAGAGGTCAACCGCACTAGCTACTGTGACTTAAGTTGCCTCCCAGGGGGCGGTGCGCCCAAGTGCAATTGTTCGCGGGTCTCCGCAAGCTGAATTTGTTTTTGACGTTCGGCGAAACGTGCACGCTGTTCGGGGGTTTGAGCATCGAAACAACGCGGACAGGCTACCCCCTGAATATAATTTTCCGATAACTTTTCCTCCTCTGTTATAGGGTGACGACAACCGTGACATTGATCGTAGTTTCCCTTTTCCAAATCGTGATTTACAGCAACACGGCTATCAAAAACAAAACATTCTCCCTTCCACAGGCTATCTGCTTTAGGCACCTCTTCCAGGTATTTGAGTATCCCGCCCTTTAGGTGATACACCTCTTCGAAGCCCTGTTGCTTCATATATGCTGTGGACTTTTCACACCGAATGCCACCGGTACAGAACATGGCGACCTTTTTTTGCTTTTCTGGGCTTAAATTACCAGCCACATATTCGGGGAATTCGCGAAAACTTGTAGTATTCGGATTTATCGCGTTTTCAAAGGAGCCGATACCAAATTCATAATAATTACGTGTATCAATTACAGTGACTTCTGGGTCGCTAATTAATGCATTCCAATCGCGTGGCTCCACATAGGTGCCCACGCTTTGATTTGGGTCTATATCATCCACCCCCATAGTAACAATTTCTTTTTTAAGCTTGACCTTCATTCGGTAGAAAGGCTGCTGCTCGTCGATAGACTCTTTATGTTCAAGTTCTGAAAACCGGGGGTCCTGCTTTAAATACTCGATAAGCGCATCAACATTTTCTCGCGTGCCAGAAACTGTGCCATTTATACCTTCATGGGCGAGTAAAAGCGTGCCCTTTATGCCTTTTTCTAGACAAAAATTGAGCAACGGCACACGAGTTCCTTCAATATCGGGAAGAGCAACAAATTTGTAAAGTGCAGCGATAACAAAACCGTCAACTGCAGAGCCGGAAACTTGCCTTGCCTGCATATTCGGGACAATATTCGCTGCATTTTTGCTATTGCTAGAGTTATCTATCACAGAGACCAAACCTATTGAAGAATGAAATGTATGTTCGAAGGCGCGAGACGCGCGATTTTAGCGGAGGTTGCGGCTAAAAATCAAACAGTAGCGCCCAACTGCCTACCTCAAATCATAGGTTTAAACACCTATACCGCATGACAACACGCCCAAAGAACCCCAACAAACTGAACATATAGCGTATTCGGAGCTTAGCCCTTATGACTTTTCGCCTCCCATGCACTGCGGAGAGGCGGGAGAAGCCTTCTTATTCGCCCACTCTTCTGGCGCGTATAGATGTAATGCAAGCGCGTGAACACTGGCGGCCAATTCTTCAGCCAATATGGCGTAGACAGCTTGATGCCGCTTAACCGGCGACATACCGTGAAATAGGTCTGAGACCACCGTCACCTTAAAGTGCGACTGGGCACCCTTAGGTACATTATGGCCATGACTTTCGTCAACAACCTCAACAAACACAGGTGAAAAACGGCTACTCAGTTTGCCTTCGATAATATCCTTCATAATATAGATAGTGCCATGCATAGGTATCTCCTTGTTGCTTTGTCGCGCTTTAGGCTAATTTAATTGATCAAAACCAGCAACTAAAGAAAAATCTACCGCTACCTACCTGTCTATGGAGGAAAGTCGGCCGCGAGCGACTATTATTAAGATGTAAATATCACATCATTTGGATTCAGGACAGGCGATGCCCCAGAAATTTGTTTTTGTTAACCGTCGACGAGGCTCAGACCGACGCTTTGATCGAGATCCTTGCCGAGACATACCAATTGATTTGTTTCATGGAAAGCGTCGAAAATCTAGCGAACGGCGAGAACCAACTCGCTCGCTAAGTCAAGACTACTACGCCTACATGCTCAAAACATTAGTCTTCGTGCAACCCGAGCTAACTCGGTCCGACAAGCCTAAAAACTGAACCTCTCTTTACTCCCGCTGTAGCACTAAGGTTGCACAAACCATATTGCTCTCATCAACAGAACTTAACCCATCTTCGTGGCGCACGGGAAAACATAGATACATTTCGCTTTTAGATGCCCTAAAAATACATATTCCTTAAATATCAATAAGTTAGAGCTTTCGAATTTTCTATAGTGCCATAAAATTATTTAAGCGCTTGCTCTTTTGATAGAAATAAGCGGGCTCATGCGGCATGTTTATACGCAAATCTCACATAAAAGTAAAAAATCTGACGGCTATTACTACAGACATACTGATATATCTACTTTCATAATTACTATTTCAGGGTCTATTCTTAGTGGTACCCCTACTAACGTACCTTTATTTAGAACTTTGCGCCTATGCGGCTTAGCCATCTGCCCTACACCGCCACGACATGCTCGACTGCACGGGGGTTACTTGCAAGAACTTTTGCAGTTGTGGGGCTGTTTGCCGCAGTCGTATTGGCCGCTCCCGAGGCCGACCGCTTGGGGCAGCAGGCCGAACTGCGCTACGGTGAACAGGGGCGCAACATGCTATTAAAATGGCGCCAACTTTTAGACGACACGGCGTCCATGGCTGAAGTTGAACGTCTAGCTGTTGTAAATGTTTTTTTCAATCGCAACATTGTTTTTAGCACCGACAAGGCCATTTGGAACAAAACCGACTACTGGGCCACGCCGCTGGAAACCATGGGTAGAAAACAAGGTGATTGCGAAGACTTTAGCATCGCCAAATATGTCACCTTACTGAAACTGGGCATAGCGGCTGAGAAGTTGCGCTTGGTCTATGTAAAAGCGGACCGCGGCATGGGCGCACTGCAAGCCCATATGGTGTTAGCCTACTATCCAACGCCCAATGGTGAACCGCTAATAATGGACAATCTCAGCCCCGATATTCTGCCGGCCTCTCAGCGCAAAGACCTATTTCCGGTATTTAGTTTTAATAGCGCAGGCCTATGGGTGGGCAACGATAATCAGCCCAAAATCAAGAAGCCAGAAACCCGCTTGTCGCGCTGGCGAGATGTACTCATTCGAATGCAAGCGGAGGGTTTGCAATGAGCTTTCTATCAACCACCGATTTTGATTTTTCAATTACCATGACTCATCTATTTAACTTATTTGAAGGTGCCTATGTCACTGTATAAACAACTCTGGCTGGCAATAGCCTTTCTGATGTCGCTGACTTTTGCTGGCAGTTTTATTGTGAATTGTATGTCTGCCAAGGCCTATCTTGAAGAACAGCTCTATCGAAAGAATATTGATAACGCTTCTGCTCTTGCATTGTCACTATCTCGTGCGGCGCTCGACACCACCATGATAGAGCTCCACCTTAATTCTCAATACGATACGGGGCACTACGAACTAATTCGCTTAGTCGACGCCAACGGAGAAGTCATCGCAGAACAAGGTGATGATAGCAACTACCACGAAGCACCGCATTGGTTAATAGCGCTATTTCCCATTGAGGCCAAAGCAGGCATTGCTCAAGTAAGCAACGGTTGGCAACAGGTGGGGACACTCACATTAATAAGTAATTCTCGTTTTGCCTACAAACAGTTGTGGAATAATGCCAAGCGTTCGTTTTATTATTTTGTTTTGATGGCTATTGCCGGTAGCGCCATTGGCACCTATTTATTGCAATTGATAATCCAACCACTTCACCGCACTGTCGCCCACGCTGAAGCCATTGGCGAAAGACGATTTATCATCACTAAAGAACCGCGCACCCTAGAATTTAAGGCGGTGATACGCTCAATGAATAAACTTTCGCAACATGTTAAACATATGCTTAGTGAAGAATCGTTAAAATTGGAGCGCTTGCGCCAAGATATTCAGCACGACAAACTGACGGCACTATTTAATCGGGAACCAATATTAAATCAGCTGCGTGCTTTTTTAAAAAATGAAGATGAAACGGCCCACGGTGCTATAGTGGCCATCAGAGTATTTGACCTATTTCACTTAAACAAAATTCGCGGCAGAAAAACAATAGATGCGCTACTACAGCATTTTGGTAGTGCCCTTCTTACCGAATTAATACAACGCACAAACGGCGTTGCCGGGCGCTTAAACGGTTCAGATTTTTTAATTGTTTTGCCGAGCGAGCAGAATCCGCAAAAGACGGGCAACGATTTTCATTCACTGCTTAGCAATGTGTGCCGAGAACTGGCCATCAAAGACATCACACTATTGGCCTCTAGCACTGCATATCATGCTGGTGAAAATGTAGGGAAAATACTGGAACGTTTGGACAGTGTTATTGAAAGTGCGGCAGCAGCCGACACGTCCGAGTGCGTTTACGTAATTTGCGACTTACCCGAAGGCGAGCAAAAAAAACCGCTTAACTGGCAAGCTTTTCTCGAGCGGGCATTAAAGGAGCATCGTTTCATTTTGGAAAGCTTCCCGGTGGTAAACACAACAAGTGAGTTGATCCATTCAGAAGCACCGCTGAGGCTTATTCAAGAAGGTGACACACCGATGGTAGCGGGTATGTTTATGCCGCACATCAGTCGTTTGGGCATGGGCACTAAACTCGACCTTTGGGTAGCTGAACTTGCACTAAAACAGATTAAAAGCTCTGGACTAGCCTTGAGTATAAATTTATCCGCCAGCATTTTATCCGAGCCACAGGCCATGGAAACACTTGCCGAATTACTCAAAAGCAACCCCGACTGCACAGAACAATTGTGGCTTGAAATACCCGAATACGGGGCATTTCAAAACATGGCAGGCTTCCGTGTATTGTGCCATCTGTTAAAACCATTGAAATGTAAAATTGGCATTGAACACGTCGCCAAAGAAGTAACCCGCATTGGCGAAATACACGATCTCGGGCTAGATTTTGTAAAAATAGATCGGTCTATTATTCACGATATCGATTCCACTACCGCCTACCAGGTATTTTTACGAGGACTATGCTCAATTGTGCACTCCATTGGCCTTAGCGCCATTGCTGAAGGTGTTGAAACAAAAGAGGAGTGGTTAACACTTATAGATTTGGGTATTGACGGCGGTACGGGAATTTATTTCCCTAGAAAATAACGTAAGGAACTAGGCTAAAAAGCTTGCCTGTAGACACAGATGTTTTTTGGCTTTTAAAAAAAACCGTTATCCTCGTCGTCGGAAAGTAAATCCAAGGACGAGTTCATTTTACCCCGCAATGTTTTTCGCGAGCGGAATTTTTCCTGCGCTTTTGGTGGAAGGTCTGTAAACGATATATAGTTCTTTGACACCAACAGCTCTACCAAATCCTCTACTACTCGAACAAAGTCGAGATCTGTCTCGCTCATGTGTGCTTGATCTTTACATACTTCTACCAAAAACGAACGCAATTGCTCGCTGCCAGAATCCAGCACTTCCGTAAACTCTTCACTTTCTATTTGGCTGACGGCAACAATACCGCCAACCGAGTTACGTTTTACAAAAGGCATGTTTCGTTCCTCGTCCGATGACACGTGGGATAACAAAGGTTAAAACTTCTCGCGCTAACTAATTTCTCCCCATCCGTTCACTTCCCATGAGCGGATGGGGAGTACTCACTAGTCCGTAATCAACTTGCCTCGTGTGATTAGATCTTGAATGATAGCATTCTGATCGCCACCAAAGCTGCTAACCAAATCGACGCCCGAAATTTGTATTGTTTGATCTTCGAAGGCACTGTCATATACACCACTGGTAAAACCTCCGTCACTGCTAATGTGAACGAGTGTGTCACCGCCCTGAATTTCAACGAATAAAAACTCCGTTAACAAGGCATCACTTTCGTCCACTAATAAGTCGCGTAAGTCCAATGCATCGCCATTGCTGTTTATTGCGCTGTTGTCGAAGTCAGTAATAACGTCTACCGCTGGGGAACCGGCTGCGCCCTTGTCGGCAAGCTCCCACGCAAATACATCTGTATCAAACAAGCCTCCAAACGCGTCATCGCCGCCGGTAAGCGTATCGTTACCTACACCACCAATCAGCAAATCTTTGCCTAATCCGCCGTCGAGATTATCGCTTCCCTGCCCACCCATCAAGGCATCCATACCGTCGTTTGCGGTCAAGGTATCATCGCTACTATCACCAATTAAGATTTCGTCAGCACTACCGCCAACAATGGATGTGCCAACAATGGCGGTTTCAACATCTACGCTGGTGGTATCGGTAGCCCCGTCATAGTCCAAGGTGTATTGAAAATTGGCTGCATCGGTAATACTGCCGCTAGAAACAAATACCACGGGGTTTGTTGCCGAAACGCTACCGAAATTTTCACTTCCAACGCTGACAATTGCACCGGCATCGCCCATCACATCGTTTTGTAACAGCGCCGCTTCTGAAATTACTATGTCATTTCCATTGGCGATATTGGTTAATACCGTATCACGATTGGCGTCAATTGGCGGCTTGTATTCGAGGTTGATGGTAAGTGTTCCGGTGAGCGTATCTCCGTCATTGTCGGTCACGGTAACTTGAATAATTTCTTGCTGGCCAATAACCTGGGCGGTGGGATCTACCCGGTACTGGTATTCGCCGCTTACAAAATCGACCTCCAAAGTGCCGCCGAGAACGGTGGTAACCACTATAGATTCTGTCACACCCGCAACGTAGGTATAGGTATTGCCATCCACCACCATGCTTTCAATATGGCCGCCATCGGCGCCAACAAATATGCCACTTGAACCAGTACCATCAAGAATAGAAATAGAGCCAGAGACAATGCCATTGTCTAGCGTATCCAATAGCGTTTGTGCAAGCTCATCGGCGTCTACTATCTGAATGACGTAATCACCAAGGCCGTTACCGTCTGTGTCGGTATTTGGGTAGGCTATAGGGTTTAGTGCTGACCCGTTTGCACTGCCGATACCAATGCCAATGCCAATGCCGTAAGAAATGTCGATGTTGTTCGCATCGAGGAATGTTTCCCAATCTGCATGCAGCGTAACATTATCTTGAAACCCATCTGAAGGGGCACCATCAGATATGAAATACACAAGAGAGGTATCAGCTGGTGGCGGCGTATAATTGTCCATCACCTCGTCGATCGCTGCGCTATAACCATTACCGCCAGCAGCGACTAAACCTGCCAAATAGTCTTCTGCACCGGTTATATTGTCCGCGTACCAGGATGAGGAATTGGCTCGGCCGGCAAAATCAACAATTTGAATATTGACATTGCCAGCCGCGTCGAAAGATTCAAACAACTGCGCAAGCGCATCCTGAGCAACTTCAAGCCGAGTTTGGCCTGTTGATCCAACTTCGGTACCCATGCTTCCCGAACGATCAAGAGCGATCACTAAATTGTAGGTTTGAAGCGTTTCGGTGGCCTGAATAGTGGTTTCGGAACCACTACCCACAGGGGCATCGTCAACAATATTAACGGTTAAATTACCCGTCGATGTATAATAGCCATCATTGATGGTATAGGTAAACTGTTCAATACTTGCGTCACCTAATAGATCGTTAGTTTGAAGCGTGTATTGATAATCCCCAGCGCGAACATTATTGCCAACATCCGTTTGCGTATAGGCAATCAGTTGTCCGTCCGGTGTATCAATGGTAATCACCCCAGAGGCATCAGGTGTGTATGTGGTGCCGTCAAATTCTATTTGTATGACGTTAGTAGTA
>JBLHGN010000094.1:0-11952 GCA_047616325.1 Lentisphaeria bacterium | reverse complement strand
TAAAATCGAGATTATTTGGCGTTAGATCTCGACCTTGGAGTCGTATTGTCGTGTTCATGAGCCAATGATTGCACAATTTGGCTATGGAGTCCAGGGTAGATTCGTACAGCTAGCTGATCTACACCCCTTTTAACTTTTAACTCCATGAGCTTTGCAGCGCACCCTGGGCAGTTTGCAATGTAATTGGGTAGCAAACTGCATGGTATCCAGATGCCGCCAAGTGCGCTCTTTGCGGTCGTCATGTTTAGGGCAAATGACGCCACATTCAGGGCAAGGACCCTTGTCATCCGTATACTCAATGATGACATCAACTTTCTGCGTCGCCAGATCGAGATCAACACTGCTGATTTCCCATGGGCTATTTATTCCAAGCAATAATCCGTAATGATCTTCGATTTCCACAACACTAATCCCCGCTAGTAATATTCTGATATTAACGGTATTTTACCCTGAATTCACACAGACCTACGAAGAACCATATTTATAGGTTTTTTAGGTCTGACATGAATCATCTTGATCTTCACCATCGGATCGTGGCAAACATTTAATCCGTTTACATTTTAAATTATTTTTATCACTACACTGGGCTTCTTTGCGGCCACGAATATGTGTCACACTCGCCAACTGACCGGCTGGTACAGTCTGATACCATGAAAAAATACGTTGTATGAATTGCAAAAGCATATTGCGCTTGGTGTCGAAAAAAAACGTTACTGTGCATGGTGGAGGCGCTCATTGCATTATTCGCCTGGGATTATTTAAAAAGAATTATCGGTAATGAGACCTATGGTAGATGTGAAATAATTGACAGCAACGGAATGAATGCTGATAACGCGTTGGTGGTTATAGTTACCGCTTTTTCGGTATGGGCTGCGAGCAATAGTTTTTTGTGGGTGGGTGCTATTGTTAAGCAATCATTTGTGGCTATGTCGGGGCTCTTTATTGTTTGGCTTTTTTTTTGTTTTGGTTAGAGGTCGTATTGCTATGAAAAGGTGAGAATTAAAAATATAATAGTGAAAAATCTAACTGAGCAAATTATAGCCCTCAAAGCGGTAGATTCTTGAAAGCCATGTCAATTTTTCACGTAGAGTCGCTGGCTATAGCATTAGTCGGCTACTCTACCCCGCAAAGCCTTTGTTTTACCTCGTTGTGTCTTGCTATCCATACGTTTTCTCTGTGAGTTCTTAGACGGCCTAGTCGGCCGTCTTGCCTTTTGCACTACCGTTGCTCCCTTAATCATCTCCGCCAATCTTTGCAGCGCATCGTCGCGATTTTTATCTTGCGTACGAAACTGCTGAGCCTTAATTACGATTACGCCTTCTTTGCTAATGCGTTGGTCGTTGAGCGCGAGCAATTTTCCCTTGTAAAATTCCGGTAGTGACGATGACGGCACATCGAATCGCAAATGAATAGCAGTAGACACCTTGTTAACGTTTTGACCGCCCGCCCCCTGGGCACGAATGGCAGACAATTCTAACTCGTCGTCGGGAATGCTAACGTGGCTGGAAATAATGAGCATGTTTTTGTCTGTTAGTATATAGGGGCGCAGCTAAGTAGAGAGCCCAAAGTGAGAAGTGCCTAAAGCGAGAAGTTCCAGGGTTAAACGCACCATTATAGCGGAATAAAAAACCTATCCGAGCGCGGAATGTAGTAATTATCGTAATTGAACGAAAGTACCACACTCTTTGTGCGCCCGATGATTTCGTTGCGCGGCACAAAGCCTATCACCCTGGAATCTGCGCTGTTATCGCGATTATCGCCCATAGCGAGGTAGTGGTCTACCGGCACCACTACGGCGGAAAAACTCGACAGTTGTGAGCTACTGTTATCCACCCGCACTACGTATTTTACGCCCAACAGGTCTTCTCGTTTGTCGGTGCTGGAGTCAGAGACACTAATTTCTTGGTAGTCGAGGGCGAATCCGTTGATGTACAGAACATTGTCTTCCAGCCTTATTGTATCGCCAGGAATACCCACCACCCTTTTCACCAAACGCTTGTCAGATACTTCGGAGTCGAACACCACTATGTCGCCGCGCTTGGGATCGCCGCGTTTGAGTAGCGAAAAATGAGTAAATGGAATGCGAAGGTCGTAGGCCAATTTATTTACCCAAATACGGTCGCCTTCAACAATCGTTGGCTTCATCGAGCCGGTGGGCACTTCATTCCAGTCGGCTAGTGCGCTTCTAAATACAATCATTAAGGCAATAAACAGAATAAACGTCCTGTTTTCGGTCCACAGGGTTTTTAGTCGGTTTTTCATCGTTTTTCCTTGTTTGATTTTTTTTGCTAAGCACGGGGGCAGACCTATGACCATGGTAAAAACCATTAGTGCCTAGCATGTGAGGCTTGTTGCGGGGCAAGGCCATCAAAAAGCTCTGGGTTGTTGGTCTTTGGGCCGAGGCTGGCATCATCAGCGTAGCCGCTAATAATGGATTCCAGCTCGGGAAATTGTGCGACAAGTCCTTTCTCGTTGAGATTGGAGGCGAGTGTTTTCCCATGCAGGTTTTTAACGGTATACAAGGCGCCATTTGCACCGGAATGCAATTCTAGTAAATAGCTCCTGGTTTTTAGCGTGCCAACCACCAGTGGTTGTGGCGTGTCGGCCAGTGGGCATGGTGATAATGGTATTAATAAAACAATCAAAAATATTGTAACTGCCAATTTCGATTCAATCATAGTCGCTCTCCTGACTTTTTTATCGAATGCAGCTCACTGTCTTCACTCAAACACCACCGCACTAGCGTAACAATGCGCCATCCATTCGAGCAATGCGGCTGAATGAAGGCCTTTTACATAGATAATATACCTACCTAATCATTTATTAAAAATTCTAGGGTTGAAACTAAAGCCATTAATTGCACTATCTACGGCTACGGCTACGGCTACGGCTACGGCTACGGCTACGGCTACGGCTACGGCTACGGCTACGGCTACGGCTACGGCTACGGCTACGGCTACGGCACTGGCGGTTACACTCTCTGGTTGTGTGTGTACTCAGACGCGATGAACGATGCGTGGCTCAACAAACAAGACAATAACAGAGCGCGTATCAGCGATTTTGCGATACGGTCTGAAAGTGCCGGTGTTATTGCGGAGTTGGTTTCGCCGGATTTTAGCGAAGTGTTCACCTCAGGGTCAGATGAATATAGGGTGTTGCTCTACCGTACTCAACGTCGATACGCTGATGGTGAAACTAATAAGGATGAGACCATTTCAGTTGCAGAGGTAAGGCTTACCCTCAATGAGGAAAGCGCTATGCACGGGACAATATGGTCAAAATTACCACTAAACTTTTCCGGGAGTGAGCTACCGACAAGTGGTGTTGATGCTACCGGAGCAACTGTGAATTCCATTCCTAACCACCTTTTCCTTGGGATTCACCTATTGCATAGTCTATCATTGTTCCCGAACTTAACCTCACCAACCTCACCAACCTCGCAATCGGAAAGCCCAATCCCGGCTTTTGACACTGTTGCTGATGGTACTTCTTTTGATTCTCTGGCGTATCCGGCATCAGTACTTTTGTACCATCTACAAACAAAACATTTAACCTTTCCCAGCTCCAGAGCTTACCCGAATTGACGTGTAAGATCAGACCAATTGGCTGGACTTCTTTAATAAGCCAAGATAACGATAAACGTTTTCGAGCCTTACAGTAGGGGCCTGTGTTAAACGAATTTTCTGATAGCCCTTCAAAAATTCTATCCGAGATCAAATAAGCGATTGCCTGCTTACAGCTGCCGTTATCATTGAGTACTTGCCAGAGAAAAATATTCAACGTCACAGTAGGCGTAAATATTTTATCTCTATAACTACACGATATTCCGGTGAGGTTATTAAGTCGTGTAGAACAAAGTAATTTATTATAATCGCCAGTTCTCAACTGAAAAAAATGAGTGCTTAGTTCTTTTAATTTGATGCTGAAGGCGGGTTCTCATAGAATGGGTCAACGTTAGGTTCTTTGGTTTGGGTGGCTGTTTGTTTAGTCACTTACAAGATTACCCGAAAAGAGGGCCTGGCGTTACCTATCTGATTGATTTTTTAAGCTGTTTTTCTGTCTTCAAATCTTTGCTTTAAAGCTGGGGTAGCGGTATTAAGGACAGACCCAATGCTTCAATTTTACTCATGCTTCATCAGCTATAGTCATAAAGATAAGAAATTCGCCACAAAACTACACGATAAGCTCCAAAAAGAGGGAATCTGTTGTTGGTTAGATGATCATCAAATTTTACCTGGCGATGATATCTACCAAGAAGTTGATAGGGGGATAAGGTTATGGGATAAAGTTCTTTTATGTTGCTCTGAGTCTTCATTGACTAGTTGGTGGGTTGATAACGAGATTATATCTACCTTCGATAAAGAGCAAGACCTAATGTCAGAACGCGGAGAAAAAATTTATTCATTGATTCCTATTAATTGGGATGATTATTTATTTTCATCTAATTTTAAGCGCGGTTATAGAAATCAAATAAAATCCAGATTAGCGGCTAACTCTTTTGATTGGGAAGCTAATATTGACCTATTTAAATATCAAGTTAGTTCTTTAGTTAAAGCGCTACAGGTCGGCAATACTAAAAGAGACTTTGTTCCTGAGCCATTGCTATGAAATCGCATAACAAAAACGTTTAACTCGGACATGCCTCCGCGATGTTTGTTTTTTGCTTGAATAGCACAAAATAAACACCTCTGCGGTATACCGGTTAACGCTGGTGTTAGGCCCAAAACCATGAAATAGTAGTTCGGCTGATAGTTGCCATTATCTTGATATATTGTGGATTGTGGCAGTTAGATATTGCTCAAGATAAGACGTACAAAATAGTTGTTTCGAGTACGGTTAAAGCTTACGCAGAATGGGAATGTGGTGATCCACCTCATAAAGAATGTGAAGAAAGATTCACTCTAAAGGCCGGCACCCTACATGACGTTTTTCGTATAAAGTACGGGAAGGATTTCATGACAGTAAAGGTAAAAAACTACGGCGTATGTGGCTGGGTAACATATGGAATAATTGTTAACGTTGTCAAACATACAAAAACTTAACAAATTGCTCTGATAGTCGGTGAACTATCAGACAGTGGCGGAACAATTCAAATTAATTCCTTACGCGTGTGCAGCTTATTGGGTGATGTTAATATTTCAGGTTACAGTGGAACGTTTATATTGAACTGCAATAGCAGCATCATTATGGAGGGTTCTTATGGCCATCCAGATGGCAACACTGCTCTTACAACGTACGACTCCATACTTATTAGCGAGGAATTCACGACAAATATATCGGAGAGCACAATATCCGCTGGGTCTATAGATATATCTGGCGTTGAACTAGCGACTGTTTCAGCAAGCATAATGGTGGATAAAGTAACATATTCATCGGAAATTTTGGTGATCAATGGTGATTCAGCGTTCATTGAACGAGACGAAATATCTTTCGAGCTAGAGAATGGAGATGAAGGCCGAACAAATTGCTCCATTTGACGCAGCGGTCTACGCACCTTTTTGTGCATAAAAAGTTTTCCCTTCTATCCATTCTCCTTTTAGTCCTGTGCGGTTTATGCTTTTGAACGCACCGCCAAACTTACAATAAAAAAAACAAACGAACACAATACCACGGCCGGACCAGTGGGAATATCAATCCAGTAGGATGCACTCAGACCACTGATAACCGCACAGCCACCTAGTAAGGAAGCAATAGCGGCCATTGCTTCGGGGGATGAGGTGAGCCGGCGGCTGGTGGCCGCTGGTATAATTAGCAGTGCGGTGATAAGCATAACGCCAACAATTTTCATTGCCAATGCAATCACGCAGGCGATCATCAGCATTAATATCAGACGTAAGCGCCTTATGTTTTTACCCTCAACGCGCGCTAGGTCTTCGTCGGTGGAAATCATCAAGAGCGGTTTCCATAGGTACACCACAAGTGTCATTAGCACAAATACTGCAACGCATATCAACACAGCCTCATTGCGGCTTACCGTTAAAAAGTCGCCAAATAAATAACTGTATAGGCTTATTTGGCTGTCTGAATACAGGCTCACACACACGAGCCCTAAGGCGAGTGAACTGTGTGATAACACACCCAGAAGTGTGTCGGTAGACAGACTGTTCTGCTGTTCGAGAAACACCAACACTACGGCAATCAGGAAGCACGCCAAAATAATACTCAAAGTGATGTTGATCTCTAAAAAAAGACCAAACGCGACTCCTATTAGCGCTGAGTGAGCAAGGGTATCGCCGAAATAGGCCATTTTTCGCCATACGGTAAACGAGCCCAGTGGGCCGGCGATGAGGGCGATGGCAAGGCCGACAATAAGTGCATTAATTAAAAATTCAGGCATGGTCGCAGCCGCTCTTACAGGTCACGGCGTCGCCGTGTATATCGTGGTGATGATCGTGGTCGTGGGTATACACGGCAATGTCGGCGGCGTGTTTACCAAACAGTTTTAAATATTCGGGGTGCTGACTCACGCTTTCGGGTTGACCATGGCAGCACATGTGTTGATTGAGGCAAATGACCGAATCTGTTTGTGCCATCACCAAGTGCAGGTCGTGGGAAATCATTAAAATGGCGCAGTCCAGTGAGTCTCGCAGCGATGCAATAAGGCGGTAGAGCTCTATTTGCCCAGTAACGTCCACACCTTGGAGCGGTTCATCCAATACCAGTAAGTCAGGGTTTCTGGCTACAGCCCGCGCTAATAGCACACGCTGCATCTCGCCGCCCGAGAGCTTGTGCATTTGTTGGTCGCGCAAATGGTTAATTGAAAAAAGCTGTAAGGCGTCGACATAGGCCTGCTTTTTAACGTTAGCCAAGCTTAAAAAGCGACTCACCTTCATGGGCAGGCTTATGTCCATAGAAAGTTTTTGCGGAACGTAGCCAATACATATGTTGCGCTGTGATGAAATGCTGCCACTGTTGGCATTTAGCAGACCCACCAAAATTTTTACCAGCGTGCTTTTCCCTGCGCCGTTAGGGCCGATAACAGTAGTAATTTGGCGGCGCTCAATGTCGAAACTTATGTTCTTGAGAATTGTTTTACCGTTGGCAACAAAACCCACTTTATCGAGGCTTACCAACTTAGTTTCCATTCAGATTCTCCTCGTTTGCTCGAGTAAGCTTACAGCGATGACAGAGCCCAACAATCTCTAACCTTTGTTCTTTTACGGAGAACTTATGTTGCGAGGCACTCAAGTTAATGGCCTGTTGAATAGTGCTGCTGGGAACCTCCCGCGCGTCGCCACACTCGGTGCATATAAAGAGAGCGTTAAAGCGTTTTCGACTTGGGTCAGAACAACCCACGTAGGCGTTTAACGAGTGAACTTTATAAATGAGGCCATGCTTCATTAAAAAATCCAGCGAACGATAAACGGTGGGTGGCGCCACGCGTTTGCGAGAGGAATGTTGTTCGAGCATATCCATTAACACATAGGCGCCTAATGGGCGGTGACTCTGCCACACGAGGGTTAAAATTTGGCGGCGCAATTCAGTGAGTTTGGCTCCGCGAATAGCACAGATTTGCTGGGCGTTTTTTAGTGCAGTATTAATGCAAACACTGTGATCGTGGTCTTCAACTTTTGCCTGTTGCGTCATATTTTCACGTCATCTAACACTGGAAGTGTAAACAAAATTAGCCGTGAGCCAGTAAACAGCCAGCTAATAAAGAGCATGCACATCGTGAGCAAGCCGTCATTCCGTTAATCTTTGTGGTTACTGCTTAAAGCGCACACAAAAAAGCGTTTTTGGATGCCTGTCGTGTTATGTTATCATATAACGCCGCTGGGATATGTGATCAGAATGCCCGCTGTTTTAAGATTGCGCTTAGTTATAGGGTTTGGCGACGTTATATGAGCAGAAAAATGACAATACTCGGGCAAATGCCTGCATTTGAGTGGTGCCATACTGGCGTCGCCCATGGCTATGTTAAAAGCGAATGGAGCGCGGCTGGCGCGTGGGCTCGCTTACCTTTACTGGCTTCGCTTACGACAAAGCTCGCTTTTGCGGTGTTGCTAATCGGCTCGGCAAGCGTTTATGCGGAAAAACCCAGGGTACTGGCGACTATAAAGCCACTGGCGCTTATTGTGAATGATTTGGCTGGGGATTTAGTGATAAGCGAAACGCTCCTGCAGGGCAACACGTCGCCCCATCATTTCAGCATGAAAATGAGGCAAGCTAGACAGCTAGCCAGAGCCGATATGCTTGTATGGGTAGGTCCTGAGTTTGAGGTGTTTTTACAAAATGAAGCTCAAGTAAAAAAGCCCCATGCACCATTACCTGGTCTGGGCGAGCGGCCTGCTCACGCTAGCGGCGGGCGCGTTAATATTGCTCTTTCTAGTTTGCTACATGCCACAGATACTAGCGCCGGCGATGAAGAGCATGAGAGCCTCGATCAGCGCGAAGATCACGAGCATTTGCATCTTTGGATAAACCCGCAGCATGCCATCACCCTCGCCCGAGCGCTTGCTCGAGAGTTAAAAATCTTATTGCCAGACGCTGCCTTTACAATAGACGCCCGGGTGCGCGATTACACCGCCGAACTTGATGCCTTAGATAAAAGCCTTCAGCAGACAATGGCACCCATGAACGAGGTACCTTTTATTGTCTATCACGATGGTTTTGGTGAATTCGTTGATCGCTACAAACTAAAGCAGTTGGCGTCAGTAACCAGGGCCCCCGACGAATTGGTTAGCGCTAGGCGTATAGACATCATTAAAAGCACGGCGATTAACGCCGCCTGCTTAATCGTGGATCAATCAGAACTGAGTCGAGCACAGCGCTATGCCCGACTCTTTCACCTACCAAGCGTCGCTGTCGACCTGTTGGCCGCGAACCTCGAAATCGACAGCTACCCTCAGTACCTAAGTGCGCTGGCTGAAAGCTTTTTAAGTTGTGCTAACAGCGAAGCTTTGCGCTAAAAAAATTGATTTTAAAACCAATGCCATTTGGCTGTTCGCCCTACTTAGCAAGCAGTTGATCGAGCTGCTCAGCGAGTTTTTGCTCAAATTTCTGGTTTAGGTTTGCGCTTAACCTTTCGGTGCTAAGTTCAAAGGCTTTAGTGGCCCTTTTACTGGCGTATATGTTCAGTGGCAGTTGAACCCAGCCTGTGTTGGTGCCTGTTTCCGCAATTGCTACCGTCGCATTAGCTGCAGCGGGACCTGATGACTGAGGATTCGAGGCACCAGCTTCAGCTGCAATGGCTCCATCTACCGCAAGTACGCTCAAAAGTGCAAACGTTGCTTTATTCATAAGATGTTTCTCCTGTAGCTTTGTTGATACCGAATGTTCGCTTGTCTGCGAACTCTTCGAGCAAAGTGTTACCTTGCGTTACGAATGGTAGCACCGAGATGTTCGGTGCGCAAATATACTTTACCTCTTGGGCTGGTCTCGGCAGAGAGTAGTGGTCTATTTTTTTGTCGACTCCGTCACAACTTATAAGTAAATTTCGCTGAATATAGCCGTATATTGTGTTTTTTTACGTTATATCTGTGACTTTTGTTCAGATTTGAGGCGGTCTATATATTTAAACAGTCTTAGTCTGGTGGGAGGGCTCGCCTTCAATGAGGGCCTGAAAGTCGTATTTTGGCGGCGTTTCCTTAGGTAACGCACCGTGTTCTTAGATAGCTGTGACGCGTTCGCCCTTAGCCTTGGCTGCACTTAGTCCGTACAATGGGCGAGCCTTAGGTGCCTTTATTAGCGGCATTGCCGAGTATCCGGGGCCAATGTCGGTGGCTTTATATGAACATCTCGTATCTGTCATTGTTTTTTATAAAAATTTTTCAGTTTTTAAGGATGGCTCATTAGTGTGTGGTACATGAATATAGCGTTCCACACGCGTTTAATTCGTGTCGTAACGAAGTGCTACTAAGCCCGTCGCCAAATCAATCAAACCCATAAAAAGAATCAGTACCATGACCAAACAAACAAAACCGCTAGTACTTGTAGATGGTTCTTCGTACCTTTATCGCGCATTTCACGCATTGCCACCCCTGGTTACCTCCAAAGGGCAGCCGACCGGCGCTATAAAAGGCGTAATCAATATGTTGCGACGCCTTGCGAAAGACTATCCCAGTAGTCATATCGCTGTAATTTTTGATGCTAAGGGCAAAACCTTTCGCGATGATATCTACAAGGAGTACAAGGCCCACCGGCCACCGATGCTGGATGAGATGCGCAGCCAAATAGAACCCTTACATGCCATCATCAAGCATATGGGCTTGCCACTATTGATTGTGCCAGGCGTGGAAGCTGACGATGTGATCGGTACTTTTGCGCGTCAGGCAACTGAGCAGGGCTGTGAGGTTGTTATCTCCACAGGTGATAAAGACATTGCGCAACTGGTGAGCGAGCACGTCACATTGGTGAACACCATGACCGACACCAAGATGGATATCGCCGGGGTTGAGGCGAAGTTTGGCATTCCTCCGCGACTTATTATCGACTTCCTCGCGCTTATGGGAGACAAGTCCGATAACATTCCTGGGGTACCGGGCGTGGGCGAAAAAACGGCACTTGCGCTGCTGCAAAACCTGGGGAGCATTAACGACATTTATCAAAATTTGGATAAGGTTGCCGGCTTGCCATTTCGTGGGGCAAAAACCATGGCGCCGAAACTGGAACAAAATAAAGATTTGGCAGAATTGTCGTATCAATTGGCCACCATCAAAACGGATGTTGAATTGACGCTCGATCTTGGCGATCTGAAGCAGACGCCGCCAGACAACGTCGAGCTTAAAACGTTGTTTGCCGAGCTCGAATTTAAGACCTGGGTGACCGAGATTGAGCAGGTTAAACCGGCGCCAGCGACCGAGATCGTAAGTGCCTCGTTAGAGTCGGCACCTGAAGTGACTACCCACTACGCTTGTGTGCTCGAAGAACAGGAGCTTGATGAGTGGATAGCCTTGTTGGAGCGCGCCCCTTACTTTGCCTTTGATACCGAAACCACCAGCCTGGATTACATGCAGGCACGCGTGGTGGGCGTCTCGTTTTCCGTCGAAGCAGGAAAGGCGGCCTACGTTCCCTTTGGTCACGACTATTTAGGCGCGCCGCGGCAGTTGGACGAAAGCCTTGTATGGGGCAAGCTAAAACCACTGCTGGAGGGCGAGCAGTACAAAAAAATCGGCCAGAACCTAAAATATGACAAGAGCGTATTGGCCAACCACGGCATTACTCTGCGCGGCATTGCCTTTGATACCATGCTGGAATCCTACGTATTCAATTCCACATCGTCGCGCCACGACATGGACACTTTGGCCTTAAACTACCTCGGCCACACCACCGTTCACTTCGAAGACCTCGCCGGAAAAGGCGCCAAACAACTCACCTTTAACCAAATTAAGCTAGATGAAGCCGCGCCATACGCGGCCGAAGATGCCGATGTTACTCTACGTCTGCATCAGCACCTGTGGCCACAAATTGAAGCGCTTGCGGGCTTAAAACACGTATGCGACTACGTGGAATTTCCCTTAATTGCTGTGCTGTCCAAAATCGAGCGCACCGGAGCCCTTATAGATTCGAGAGAACTGGCCGGTCAGAGTGCAGAGCATGGCGCAGCTATGACCAGAATAGAAAGGGAGGTGTACGAGATGGCGGGTGAAGAGTTTAACTTGGGCTCGCCCAAGCAGCTAGGGCATATTTTATTTGAAAAGCTGGGTTTGCCTGTGCTCAAAAAAACCAAAAACAAGGCGCCTTCTACAGCCGAAGAGGTCTTGCAAGAGCTGGCCTTGGACTATCCCATGCCCAAGCTGTTGATGGAGTATCGAACCCTCTCCAAGCTAAAATCCACCTACACCGACAAGCTTCCGCTGATGATTAATCCGGCAACAGGGCGCGTTCATACCTCCTACCATCAAGCGGTGACCGCCACGGGCAGATTATCTTCCGCCGATCCAAATTTACAAAACATACCCATTAAAACGCCCGCCGGTCGCCGCGTGCGAAAGGCTTTTATTGCGCCGCCGG
>JBLHGN010000093.1:0-12089 GCA_047616325.1 Lentisphaeria bacterium | reverse complement strand
GTTTTTAGTGGTGCTTGGCTCATGACGTCTCCAAAACGAACGGCTGGATAGTACCATGGGTTTTTTCGGTCTCGCGTAAGACCTATAGCGAGCTTTAATCGATGCAATCCGAGGGTGTTTTCAAAAAACCTGGATAGTGACGGCAATGCGGCCTCTGGCTGCCCTTAAGGGTTGAGAGGCGAAGGAGGGTTGTCCAGGACAAAAAATCGAAAAATTCTGTCAAACTTTATTTGAGCTTTTTAATGCGGAAGATGTTTTAGAGATAGCGCGAAAGGTGTATTTTAAGCTCAGCTGAAGGCCTTGATCTATATGGGGTCTGGGCTGAGCGAGAACTGCTGTCTATCCGCTATGCAAAAAGGGCACCGAGGCACCATTCTTGTAATTGCCTGTTTTAAAACCAATAAAGCGACCCCATGTTGTTTACTACTTATCTTTTGTAAGGACTTTACTTTGAGGTTTCTACTGTTGTTCTTTATTGCTGTTCCCATCGTTGAGATGTTTGTTCTGATCAAAGTGGGTGGCATTATTGGTGCGTTGAGTACCATAGCCTTGGTGTTATTGACCGCAATGGTCGGGCTTGCCCTCCTGCGCCGCCAGGGGCCGAGCACCCTGTTGCGCGCTCAAAAAAAACTACAGCGCGGCGAGGTGCCAGCCAAAGAATTAGTTGAAGGAGTTTTTCTCGCTGTAGGCGGCGCACTTTTGCTAACCCCGGGTTTTGTCACCGATGCGCTGGGCTTTTGCTGTTTGATTCCTGGCATTCGTCACGTGATTATTGGCTGGGGTATGCGCAACATTCGCGTCCAAGCATTTGGCGCCTCATCGAGAGGCGGCTATGGCGACGGTGCAAACGATAAGACTTTTGGTCATATGTGCGGCGATGACTCGCAAGAAAAGACTCACGTGATTGACGGTGAATACAAACGCGAAGACTAAATTGGGGCACACTATATAAAATTTTCACACTGGAGGTGTTGAAATCCCTGAATCAATACCCATTTTGTGGAACACGAGGAGGTGAGAAGAACCTGTTGTTGCCTCCAGATATTCTGTGCAACTGTCACGTGGCAGCTGTGCATTCTTTAAAACCGGTTCTTATTTGAACCCTCAGTGTATACAACGCTTTTTTTGGAGAAAACATCAATGAATATTCGTCCTTTACACGATCGTGTTGTGGTTCGCCGCAAGGAAGAAGAAAAAACTACCGCTGGCGGTATCGTTTTACCTGGTTCTGCTAAAGAAAAACCCAATCAAGGTGAGGTGCTTGCCGTGGGCAATGGCCGCATTCTCGATAGTGGTGACAATCGCCCCGTAGATGTAAAAGTGGGTGATGTTGTGGTTTTTGGTAAATATGCCGGAAGCGACACCATTGAAGTTGATGGCGAAGAGCTGGTAATACTGAGCGAAAGCGACATCAAAGCTGTTATCGAGTAACACACGCAGACCAAACTTATTTGCTTGAGCGCACGCTTGTGCAACCGTAAAAAAATTGATTGAAAGGAAAAATTACCATGGCTAAAGAAGTATTATTTGGCGATGACGCACGTCAGAAAATGTTGGCCGGTGCCAACGTGTTGGCCAACGCCGTTAAAACCACATTGGGCCCTAAAGGCCGCAACGTAGTATTAGAGAAGTCTTTTGGCGCCCCTACCGTTACTAAAGACGGTGTTTCTGTGGCGAAAGAGATTGATCTTGAAGATAAGTTTGAAAACATGGGTGCCCAAATGGTTAAAGAAGTCGCTTCTCGCGCTTCTGACGACGCGGGCGACGGCACTACAACGGCAACAGTTTTGGCGCAGGCCATTGTTAATGAAGGCCTAAAGTCTGTTGCAGCTGGCATGAACCCCATGGATCTTAAGCGCGGCATCGATAAAGCTGTAGCGGCCGCAGTAGCGCACATTAAGTCCATTGCTCAGCCTTGTGAAGACGCCAAGTCTATTGCGCAAGTGGGAACTATATCCGCTAACTCTGACAGTCAAGTGGGCGACATCATTGCAGAAGCAATGGAAAAAGTGGGTAAAGAAGGTGTTATTACTGTTGAAGAAGGCAATAGTCTGGAAAATGAACTAGACGTTGTCGAAGGCATGCAGTTCGACCGCGGTTACCTTTCGCCGTACTTCATCACCAACCAAGAAAATATGAGCGTTGAATTAGAGTCACCGTTCCTATTGTTGGTAGACAAGAAAATATCCAACATTCGCGAGTTGTTGCCAGTACTTGAAAACGTAGCGAAAGCGGGTAAGCCTCTTGTCATTGTTGCCGAAGACGTTGAGGGTGAAGCCCTTGCTACATTGGTTGTTAACAACATTCGCGGTATTGTTAAAGTTGCTGCGTGTAAAGCGCCAGGCTTTGGCGATCGTCGCAAGGCGATGTTGCAAGATATTGCCGTTCTAACCGGAGCAACTGTAATCTCCGAAGAAATTGGTTTGGATCTTGAGTCTGCCACCCTTGAGCACCTAGGCCAGGCAAAACGCGTCACCATGTCTAAAGAAAATAGTGTGATTGTTGACGGTGCGGGCGTTGCCGCCGAAATTCATGCACGCGTTAATCAAGTTCGTGCACAAATTGAAGAAACCTCTTCGGATTACGACCGCGAAAAATTGCAAGAGCGCGTAGCTAAATTGGCGGGCGGTGTTGCGGTTATCAAAGTTGGTGCAGCCACCGAATTTGAAATGAAAGAGAAAAAAGCTCGCGTAGAAGACGCGCTTCACGCTACTCGTGCAGCCGTTGAAGAAGGCGTGGTTCCTGGGGGTGGGGTTGCATTGGTGCGCGCAGCTGCCGCTATTGTTGACCTTCGTGGTGACAACGAAGACCAAAATCACGGTATTAACGCCGCGATACGTGCGCTGGAAGCGCCGCTGCGTCAAATCGTCGCCAATGCTGGTGACGAGCCTGCAGTGGTTGTTGATAATGTGAAATCCCAAAAAGGTAACTACGGTTACAACGCAGCAACGGGTGAGTATGGCGATATGATTGCTTTGGGCATTCTTGATCCTGCCAAAGTTGCGCGCGCAGCCTTACAGGCAGCAGGTTCAATTGCCGGATTGATGATCACAACCGAAGTAATGGTTGCCGATAAGCCTGAAGCTAAATCTGGCGGTGGCATGCCCGATATGGGCGGCATGGGCGGAATGGGTGGCATGGGCGGCATGATGTAAACGCCTCGCCTCCCCGTAAAACAACGGCCTCTGTGTGTTATGTACAGGGGCCGTTTTTACTTGAGGTGTGTGATTTGCCCAGAAAGATCTTTAATGCAGGGACGAGAGTTAATCGGGCGGCAGCGAAAGTTTTGTTGGATTATTGTTAAACGCTATGGCTGCTGTAGCGGTAATTTATTGCTTGCTCTTGTGTGTTTGCTTCATAATCCAACAGCTAACTACCCGTCCTATTGTCATGCTTTCGTTGACCAATACGCTTGCTCTCGATCCATTTATTTCTAACCCAACTTCCTTAAATCAACCTGAGGAGCCCATAATCATGGCTTTTGAATTACCCCAATTACCCTACCCCCAAGACGCCTTAGCGCCACATATCTCGGCGGAAACGCTCGAATATCATTACGGTAAACATCACCAAACCTATGTCACAAAGCTAAACGGCTTGGTGCCGGGCACTGAATTCGAGGGTAAAACCTTAGAAGAAGTAGTGAAAACTTCAGCGGGTGGAATATTTAATAATGCGGCGCAAATTTGGAATCATAGCTTCTATTGGAATTGTCTTAGTCCTAATGGTGGCGGTGAAGCCTCTGGGCCAGTTGCCGATGCAATTAATGCGGCATTTGGTTCATTTGCTGAATTCAAAGAGGCCTTCACCAATTCTGCCATTAATAACTTTGGTTCGAGCTGGACTTGGCTGCTGAAAAAAGCAGATGGCAGTGTTGTTATTGTCAATACGTCTAACGCTGGCACACCATTGACGGAAGAGGGTGTGACACCTCTTTTGACCGTCGACTTGTGGGAGCACGCCTACTATATCGACTATCGCAACGCTAGACCCAATTATATGAATGCCTTTTGGGCGCTCGTGAATTGGGACTTCGTAAATGCCAATTTGGCGTGATGGCTTGGTTTAAACTTTCGTGTGCCTGACAAGACCTAAAATTTTGTCGACATAGCGTATTAGCTTAACTCTAACCCGTCAGCTGAAAACTGGCGGTTTTTATATTGAGCTGTCTTTTAGTCTTTAAAAGCGAATTTGAAGAAATTAAGCCAGGAATTTGACCTTAACTTGGCGTATTGTCGTTTATGTATCGCTACTGCCCTTTGTGTCGCTCTGCATTCACTGGTATAAACGTACTTCGATTTATGCTGTGTCGAGCGCTGTGAGGCCATAAAGTGCTTGATGTTAGCCTGAACGATACAAAAATATTAATTACTTACGGTATTTTAACTTTCACAGATAGGGTGGGGAACAATGGAAGAGATAATTTGGTTTTTAGTTAGGTGGTCGCATTTACTCTTCGGCATTACGTGGATAGGCTTATTGTACTATTTTAACTTTATTCAAGGCGATTACTTTAAGGAGGCAACACCTGAAGGGCTGAGTGATGCGAAGGCAAAGCTGGCGCCACGCGCGCTGTGGTGGTTTCGCTGGGGTGCAATGTTTACCTTTATCTCTGGGGTCATTTTGTTTGGTAGCCTGCACAAGGGCGGTACAAATCTTATAAATGATTTTATTGTTCTAGGTGCCGTATTGGGAACATTAATGTTCTTAAATGTGTGGTTGATTATTTGGCCCAATCAAAAGATCGTTCTTGGGCTTGCTGAAGGTGACGGTAAAGTTGCCGGCCCTAAGGCCGCCTTGGCGTCACGAACAAATACATTGTTCTCGGCTGCGTTGGCATTTTTCATGTTAGCCTCGCCGCACTTAGGCTATAGCGCCGACCACCTGCTTGTTGCGAACGGTGGCGGTTTGGGTTTGTGGTTGTCCTTGGCAATTGTGGCTTTGCTGGAGGTGAATGCAATTGTAGGTAAGCCTGGGCCTATTGCGAGCATTCGTGGTGTAATTCACATGAGTCTGGCACTTACCGCTTTGCTATATTGTTTAACCTTGTTTTTATAGGCTTGAAACTTGGGGCGCTCGCTCTTGTGAGTGCCCTTTAGTCCATTACCTTTAAGCCATTACCTTTAGGCTAAGCTTCGTAAACCTAGAGCTATTTTATATTTAAAGAAACTAAACATTATGAATGAGCGAAAAGAACCGACTATTTCTGCTGTCCCTGAGGGAAAAGAAGATCCTTTGCGTCAGCAACGACGGGCAGAGGGTCGTCCTGCTCTAGGGCACGAACGTCAAAAGTCAGCCGCATCGAGCCCAGTAGCGAGGCCGGTGGTGGCCAAAACCAAGACCAGTCCGATGGCCGTCATTCTTGCATTGCTTGTCCTTAGCGTAGCAGGATTCTCCTTTTGGCAAGTTACGCAAACCCAAAAGCTACTGACTTTGGCCGAAGGTCGCATTATCGAGCTTGAGGGTAAGTTTGAACTTGCCGGCGACGAGACCACAACCTCTGCACAAGCCATGCAAGCCAAGATTGTGTGGGCCGACTCTGAAATTCGTAAGCTGTGGGGCGTGAGTTACGATACTAATAGAAAGACTATTGCCGACAATGTGAGCAAGTTGGCAGCCGTTGAGAAAATGGCTAAAAGTGCAGGTGCGGGTGTCGACGGAAAAATTAAAACCGCTCTTAGAAATACCTCCGCCGATTTAAAGATATTGAATGATTTGGTCGATGCGCAACAGGCGTCGCTTTCCAATATTGAGACGCGCAACGCTCAAATAATGAAAGATGCTAAAGTCCTGAGCGCTAAATTACTTGGTTTAGAAAAAATTGACGCCGACCTCAAGCGGCGGGTCAAAACAAACGAACTGGCTATTGAAGCGATCGATGCGTTTCGGCGCAGCGTTAACCAGCAGATGCTGCAGCTTAAGGGCGTGCCGACGGGTTAGTGTGAAAAACACCTCACCAAGGACGGTCAATTTTGTTGCTCACGTCAGAGTCTTGATTTCAAATTAAACGCATTTAATTTGTTGTTGGTGTGCATTTTAATGCCAATTGCTGGCACGCAGCATTTTCTCGGTATAAAATGGTCAAAACTCTCAATTCGCGGACTTCCTCTATGACAACGATTGTTCGTCAAGACGACATAATCGCAAGTGTCGCCGATGCTTTGCAGTTTATCTCTTACTATCACCCCAAAGACTTTATCGGTGCCGTCTACGAGGCGTATAAAAGAGAGGCCAGTCCTGCGGCCAGAGATGCGATGGCACAAATTTTAGTCAATTCTCGTATGTGTGCCGAAGGAAAACGCCCTATTTGCCAGGACACGGGTATTGTGACCGTATTTGTTAAAGTAGGCATGAATACCCGGATTGACGGCGATCTTGATTTCGATGACATAATCAATGAAGGCGTTCGACGTGCTTATAAATATCCCGACAATATACTGCGAGCTTCAATTTTGGCAGACCCCGATGGCGCGCGCAAAAATACCGGCGACAATACACCCGCAGTAATTCATTACAGCTTTGTTCAAGGCGACACAATCGACATTCATGTGGCCGCCAAGGGCGGTGGTTCAGAAGCCAAATCCAAGTTTGCCATGCTCAATCCCTCTGATTCTGTTGTGGATTGGGTGTTAAATGTAGTGCCAACTATGGGTGCCGGTTGGTGCCCCCCAGGGATGCTGGGCATTGGCATTGGCGGCACCGCAGAAAAAGCCATGTTGTTAGCTAAAGAAGCTTTGTTGGACCCTATCGACATTCACGATCTGCAGGCAAAAGGCGCCGACAATCGCAGTGAGCAGTTGCGTTTGGAGTTGTTTGATAAGGTTAACGGCTTGGGTATTGGTGCTCAGGGTTTAGGTGGCTTAACCACGGTATTAGACGTTAAAGTTAAAGATTTTCCCACACATGCAGCCAATAAGGCCGTTGCGCTTATTCCAAACTGTGCCGCTACGCGCCATACGCATTTTACCTTGGATGGCTCGGGCCCCGCATTTCAGCAGGCGCCAAGCCTCGACGATTGGCCGAAGGTTTCCTGGGAAGTTGGCGAAACTACCCGACGAGTTAACCTGGATCACATAAGTAAAGAAGCAATCCACGAATGGCAGCCAGGAGAAACTTTACTCTTGTCTGGTAAGATCCTTACGGGTCGAGATGCGGCACACAAACGTATGGTGGAGATGATATCCCGCGGTGAGCCGCTACCGGTAGATTTTACCAACCGCTTTATCTATTACGTGGGCCCTGTGAACCCTGTGAGAGAGGAGATTGTGGGCCCCGCAGGCCCCACCACGGCTACGCGCATGGATAAATTTACCCGCACCGTGTTAGAGAAAACGGGTCTGATCGGTATGATAGGTAAAGGAGAGCGCGGCGATGCCGCGATACAGGCCATTAAGGATAACGGAGCCGTATACCTAATGGCTGTGGGTGGGGCCGCTTATTTAGTGTCCAAGGCTATTGTAAAGTCGGAAGTTGTCGGTTTTGCTGATTTGGGTATGGAGGCAATTTACGAATTCGAAGTTAAGGATATGCCGGTAACAGTTGCTGTCGATAGTCGAGGCGAATCGGTGCACAACACTGGACCCAAGATTTGGAAGGCCAAAATTGAAGAGGGTGTCATAGAGGTGAAATAGGGGGCAGGTATGAATAGGAGATAGGTATTGCCCGTATTTCTTTTGGAATTATCAAATTAATCAACGGAGCTGGCCCATTGAGGGTGTCTGTATCAAAAATCTATTGGACTTACCTCACAACAATGATGCAAGGTGGTTGAGTTGAACGAATAACAGGCGGGCCAACACGGCCGCCTTAAGCTTTTAATGAATTATTGGTATACATGCATGGGTGACGTCGTAGATATAAAAAAGAAAGTGGCAGCCGACAAGGTTAAAAGCAAAACGATGTGCCGCCACGGTTTTCATAAATGGGTTATCAAGCAAGACAAACAGTTTGATTCCCTGCGTGGGCAGTTGGTCACAATCTTTAAGTGTTCCCTTTGCGGTAAGGAAAAAGTCGAACTTTTGTGATTAGCTTTACATAATTAGTCTTGCTTATCGGTAGCCATTGTTGCGACAATACCTTAGCTGTGGAAGCTATGGCTATGCGCGTTCTAACATTATGGTGTTATTTTTTATCACTGATAAACATTCTAAATGCTATGTTGGCATGTTCACAAAAATGACTAAAACATTGAAAGTCTTGCGGTGTGATTTCTTGGCTTTCGGTGCGCACCGAAAATACAAAGCCCAGTGTTTTCCCTAAGGCCGCTATAGGTGAGACCATCACATTTGATGGGGCGAATTGAAACCCACCAAGGCTAGATAACGCTATATTGTTGGCGCTCCAGGAGGGGGCTTTATGCGTGAGTAACCTGGCTAACGGAGCTGCTTTGGTTTCTAAGTTTTGAATCGTATTTTTGGCGATTAGCTTGCTTTTATCGCCTATGTGTTGTTTTAGCACTAACTCCCTTTCTTTTCCCTTATACAGAATTACAAAGGATTGGTCGCATTGAATTGCACCATTTATTCCTTCCAGCATGGCAAGTAAAAAATGGCTTAGATTAAGCTCCTCATTTAACAAGTGAGTAATTTGTCGAAGAAGGCGACTTTGGCGCTCATGCAGAGGCTCGCTATCGATGGGCGTTCTATTGAAAATGCCAATCACATTTGATGCTTTTGCCCCTTCATCTGTATTTTTGGGTATCGGCGCAATAAAGCGCTGGGATTTATTATCCAGCTGAAAACATTGCAGCCCCTCGTCGGCTTTTTTGGCGCTGTCGTATAACCATTGGCGGGCCTCAACAATCGTGCAATTCAAAAACGCTGAAATTGCTCGGATATGGCGATTTGCCTCAGCGCTCTGCCAGCTATCTTTGGCGCAATCAGCAATGCTAAAACCGAGTAAAATGCACGACTTTTTTTGATCCTTAAAAGACTTGTATGTCAGTGTATCGTGAAGAAGAGGGCTCAAATTCCATTCTTTTATAAGCGAATCGGTTAATTCCTTAAGATTAAAGCCGAGAATTTCCTTTTCAGTTTTTTCATAGGCATTGCTACTTTTGGCCGCCGCCTCCAGTTGATTGCCATATTCGTATGGAAAGCACCAAAACATTAACTGCCCGAGACGATGTAGCAGCGCGGCTATGTAAATGTTTTCTGTTTCTTTTATGCCAAGTTTTTCCGCCAAGCGCTGTGCCTGTATGGCGGCATGATAGGCACAGGCCATTTCCTTTTTAACGTGAGAGAGCAGGTTGCTATTGAGAAATGATTCCAGCATAGACACCGAAAGGGCCAAATTGCGTACCTTTTCAAAGCCCAATACAACGATGGCATAGCTTACCGTGTCCAATTTACGGCCAGAGGGATTGTAGTAAACGCTACTTGCTAAGCGCAAAACACGGGTGGTCATTGTTGTGTCTTGTAAAATAACTTTGGCCAGATCATTGGCGCTACTTTCGGCATTATTGGAAATAGCCGCCATTCGCCGGGCTGTGTTAGCAAAAGAGGGGATTTCCTCGTGACTGAGTCGCGAAACCCACTGTTCAAGGTATGGGGTGCTCATATCGCCCTCGTTGAATTATAAGTAGATTGTCTGATTGTTTTTTAGACATATTTTTGATTATAGGTTGTTTGTTGGAATAAATTGAGTGTTTTTTAATATCGATTTGGATATCGATATCGCTATTTTATTGTAGTCGGTGTGACCTGCTTCACAAAAAAATGGCTTACGATGATTTTGGCGCCTGTTTGAGGTTTTGTGTGGCGAGAGTGTTTTTTGATATAGCATAAACCCAGTAAGCACTGGTTATTAGTTGCAAAAAAATACTAAGACGAGATAGTGGCCCATAGGCGTTTACGCGCACTATTTGGGTAAAAAGAGGGTGAGGAGCTTTTTTTTGTATTCAGCCAGCAGTGACTGGAGTTTCAGTAGTGTTTTGCTGTTCAGGTGATTAGGTTAATTTTATTTTTCTAATAAATGAATGGTAAGCCCGTGGGAGTCTGCAGGTAAGTCTCGCATAAGTATCCTCTGAACTCGGGCAGAAGCGCGTAAAAAAACCAGTTTTTACTGAGCTAGCAATGTTTGCTATTGGTAAAAAATAATACCGCTAGGGCGTGGTAAAGAACGTGTAGGCTGTCTGCGGCGCCAATTGTTATCATACGCCAACCTTGCATTTGCTTCACTTTCTAGAATGCTGTTTCCAAACTTCGTCTCTATGCTGCATATCGTGGGTATACTTTAAATGTGCCCGCTACGGATTCGCTAGTGGTTTTCTGTCGTGGCGTATAGTTAGCGCGAAGATTCTCGCAACTTGGTAGGGCTTAGCGTGTATTTAAATCCCTGTATTGTGTCGGGGTCATTCCTTTGAGTTTCTTAAAAACTCGGTTAAATACAGTTTTACTGTTAAAACCAGAATCCGTCATGATGTCCAGCATGCTGAAGTCGGCATCTTGGGAGAGTAGCAAATCTACGGCCTTGGTAACTCGGTATTCATTAACGAACTCAAAAAAGTTTTTATTGTGGTAGCGGTTAATAATCAAAGAAAGTGTGCGTTTTGGAATCGAGCAGATTTTTGAGAGTTCTTCCAGTGTTAGGTCGGGATTTAGAAATGGTTCGCGCTGGTTGATTGTTTTTTTCAGTCGAGAAATTTGTTCGTCAGTATAGTCATGGTGTGGGTTTGTTTCTGGTGGTTTTACCTCGTTCTGTGCCCTGCTTGTTGGGCGCGATAGGCTAAAAATAACCAAGATATTGACCAGCGTAAAAAGAACGTAATTACCAAATAGCGCCAAATGCTGCGCAATAGACCTGAGGTCGATTTGATGAAAGATTTGTGCGAACGCACGTATAAGCCAAAGGGTAATAAAGCCAAGCACAAGCAATTTTAACCATTTTCCGTCTATACCGGCGGTGTTAGAGCTTACATACTTTAGTCGTTCCTTGTGGAGATGAAGCAGATGGACGGTGAAGCACGCATAAGTGAGCTTGATGAAGTGTAGTGCCCAGGTAAAAGTCCAATAGATAGGGTCACTGTAGTAAATCTCGTAGTTGTTTACCCCTTGTAGTAGCCCTTCTTTCCCGAGCGACCCATAGATAAAAGGCAGCGTCAGTATGTACGCTGCAGCCGGTGCGAGGTGTGCACAGTAAGTTTTTCTAAGTTTAAAGTCTTCGATAATCTGTGATTTGGTGTAGATATACAGTATCGGAGCCCCCAAAAGTGGGGCAATTTTCAAGAAGAAAAACGCGTGTGGTTGCAGTATTTCGAGCTCGAGTTTAACTATTGGTGACCAGTATAAAATGCTGTCTATGGCGCCAATTCCGACGGTAATTAGGAACCCCGATAGCCACAAGTTGTGCTGATTTTTGCGTATATCATGCAATAAAATCATGACTAGCAGAAGACTGGATGAGATGACCATAATTAGAGCAAGATCATCAATGTTGAACAGAATTTTGGGCATAGATATCTATAATTGGCTGTTTTTGTGCGAGTAATCAAGCTCGAATACGCATTTTCTGCTGAATTATACAGGTAATTTCAGGTTTTTGTTTGCCGCTCGTAGTGCCGATTTATTGTGGGTATATTTTACACGCATGTATTTTGTTGTGCCCGGATTGCTAGATCTAGTTCTGTGTCGCCTTTATCCTAAATAAATGAGTTGGATCGTAGCGAGGCCGCCTAAGTTACTGATAAGAGGCCGAGTTTTTACTTTTGAGAGGATCGCATAGTCACGCTATAGGTGAGCTTCAAAAAGTAAAAAATGCTTTATTTTCAGTGTGTTAGGCGGTATCAGTCGATTCCACTGATTAATTTGGGATTATCCATATCTTGGACCTGTTATGTTTTGCTATATGAGTTAAGTGGCGTAGGTAAGGTTTTTCTCAGTATGTGTACGCTCAGCCTGTGTAGATATAACACCCATACGTTACCTGGATTAAAGTGGTACTGGCTGTTTTGCATTTTTCGGCACCGCGGGTCAGTGTTACTTTGCGCTTGATCGTGTATAGGCACGACATTAAAAACAAAACACCTTAACTTCGCGCATTGGCCGACTAACTCACGCGTCGGATATGAGTGTGCCAGCCAACCTAGGTTG
>JBLHGN010000092.1:0-12188 GCA_047616325.1 Lentisphaeria bacterium | reverse complement strand
ATAGAAAACCACCGCCTTATCTATGGCATTAAATTTGGAAAAACTCGGTTCCCTTCGTTCAAACAAAAGGAGGGGAAGTAGTAAGGCTAAAAATAAAATCCGTTGGTGAGACAGCCCTCCAAGGTTTATGCCTGGATTTAATTTAAAACCAATAGTAAATGTGATTGCAAATGCTTGAGCAAAAAATAGGGCTATGCGTTCTTCTGGGGTAGCCTTTGACCCAAAGTGTAGGCAAACAAATAAAGTGCAGATGTAACCCAAGATTACACTTCTCGACAGTAGTGTAACCGCTATCGTAATAGTACACGCTATCAAATATTGCTTGAGCTTGTCGCGATAAGGCGTCAGTTTGGACAGCACGTAATAAGCAGTAAAATGACACATGAAAAGAAAAATCAGTATTTTTACAGCATGTCCCATAACCAACCGCTTTTTTGTTGCTGACACTTTTACGTAAAAAAACCATCGAAGTGGCTTCGGTATAATTTTTTTTATCTGGCTGCAATATTGTGTTACTTGTGGCGTTGCATATGAATTTCTTGAACCTTCTTGAAAGTTCTTTTGGCAAAGTCACTATTTGGAGTTCTGCGTGCCACTATAAGAGCTACCCAAAGTGAAAGCCCATAATATTTGACTCCAGTGCGTATGCGTATGAAAAAATCCTGCATCGCCATCACTGTCCTGGCCAGCTTTCCTGCGTTTAAGGGAGGTAGGCCGCTAGCTTCGTAACCCGCCTCCATCAATCTTGCGCCGACGCGGGCCTCTACTTGTCTGACATCCTTGCGTGCGGACGCGGCTAGCCAAGATTGTGCTGCGCGTGGGCTGGGTTTTGAATAGGTTGTGTCTTTATCGATTTCCAGCATTTCCGGTGTATATTCCACAGCCAAAAAATTACAAATAGTAGACAAAACCTTTTCCGGGTCGGCTACTAACTCTTCGAATTTCACTTCAATCTTTTGCTCAGCCGGCAGTTGCCCTTTTAACTTTTGCCAGCTCTCGTAGGCATCAATCCAAATTAACGCACCGCGCCAAGCCGTTCCGGCCCAGCCCATTTTAACGCTGGATCGGGCGACATTTCTTGGATCGCGAGAAAGGTAAACGAATTTTGCTTTTGGCCACACTAACGGCATATTTTCGTAGTAGTGGTGAACCGTACCTCCAAAAATGGGTTTTCCGTCCTTTTTGATGAGCTGATCAAACAAATCATTGATAGTTTCTAAATAACTGGTCTTTTCTGGTATAGCGTAGCCGGCAACGCGAAAACTCATTTCCGTGGCCAAATATTTCCGATATTTAGCCATGTCATTTGGAATCTTTCCGAGCTCAGCGATGGGGGGAGTTAGATATTCCATTTCATCGCATCTACATATCTTGGGGTGATGGCCAAGCATCAGGCGCAGCATGGTAGTACCCGATCGTACAGCCCCAACGATGAAAAAAGGGCTTGAATAATCTATATCTGACACAGAACTGATCCTCTTCTGTTTGTAGTGGATTTCTAGAAGCATAAGCACCAGAAAAACACACATTATGGGCTAAGTGTGTTTGATGAACCAAACATAATTACTTCTTTAAGCTGTATATTTGAATTTTTTGCGGTATTCAGAATATTTACTGACGCTTTGATGAGCCTGAGTTTTCTTAGCTTTAAGTCTATGTCGTTTCAGTCGATCGGCAAATATAGAGCATTTAAGGTAACGTTTTTACGTGCTCTATATTACAGCGTCGTTGCAAACAACAGCACACTCTTAATATAGACGCGAAACAAGCAGATCGGCTTGGTGCCTGTTTGCTTGTCAGCGAGCAGACTAAAAAAGGCGCATTTGTGAAAACTTGTAGTGCAATTCTGTTATATTTGCCTCCTTAAGAAAGACTGAACCAGAATTTTGTGGGTAAGTCTCAGCTAATTTGGTCCGAAGTTACAGCAACTAGGGCTTAAAGCTCGTCTAAAAACGGTTCATCTTCAATACAATCCCAATTACAAATGGTGACAAGTGTGAGAAAAGGCATTGTTCTTGCCGGCGGAAGCGGCACAAGGCTCTATCCTCTAACGACGGTAGTGAGTAAACAGCTCATGCCGGTGTACGATAAGCCGATGATTTACTACCCTCTTGCAACGCTTATGCAATCTGGTATTCGCGAGGTGCTTATTATCAGCACCCCTGCCGAGCTGCCGCGGTTTGAGCAAATGCTAGGGGATGGGGCGCAGTGGGGTATCGCCATTCAGTACGCGGTGCAGGCAAATCCCGAAGGCTTGGCTCAGGCCTTTATCATCGCCAGAGAATTTTTAAACGGCAGCCCCGCGGCCTTGGTTTTGGGTGACAATATGTTTTACGGTCACAACCTGGTTCAATCTTTGCGCAACGCCAACGAACGCGAACATGGCGGCACCGTATTTGGCTACCATGTGTCCAACCCAGGGGACTACGGCGTAGTGGAGTTTGACGACGCTGGCAAGGCGGTCTCAATTGAAGAAAAGCCAAAAGTCCCAAAATCAAATTACGCCGTGCCGGGGATCTATTTCTTTGATGGGAAGGTGGTTGATATCGCAGCGGCGGTCAAACCTTCACCCCGAGGAGAGCTTGAAATAACTGACGTAATTGAAGCCTATTTGCGTGCCGGAGAGCTCAGCGTAGAAGTAATGGGACGAGGCACAGCATGGTTGGACACTGGGACCCACGACAGTTTGTTGGAGGCGGCACAATTTATCGCCACCATCGAAAAACGTCAGGGCCTAAAAGTGAACTGCCCCGAAGAGGTGGCCTTTCGTTCTGGTTATATTGATGCCGAGCAGTTGAAAGTCCTTGCAAAGCCCTTGTTGAAAAGCGGTTACGGCGAATACCTTATGAGCCTACTGGAAAATAGGGTGTTTTCATGAAATATATTGATACCGCTATTAGTGAAGTTAAAATTATTGAACCCCAGGTTTTTGGCGATGAGCGGGGTTTTTTTATGGAAACTTTTCGCGCCAATGAATTTGAGCAAGACTGCGCAAAACGTGCCTTCGTGCAAGAGAATCACAGCCTATCGGCGCAAGGAATTTTGCGTGGACTTCACTACCAAATGCAGCATGCTCAGGGCAAGTTGGTGCGGGTTGTTAGCGGCTGTGTCTACGACGTAGCCGTCGACGTAAGAAAGTCCTCTGCGACTTTTGGTCAGTGGGTTGGGGTTGAGTTATCGGCCGAAAACAAACGTCAGCTCTGGGTGCCAGAAGGTTTCGCACACGGTTTTTATGTGATGAGTGAAACAGCCGAATTTGTTTACAAATGCACCGACTATTACGCCCCCGAACACGAGCGAAGTCTGCGTTGGGACGACCCCTCCCTGGCGATTGATTGGCCGTTAGTGGCAGGACAAAAGCCGTCGCTATCGGGTAAAGACGTTAACGGCGATACCTGGGAAACAGCAGAGTTTTTTGAATAGTACTTTGAGTCTGCGGCTTTTAAGCCTTAAGCCTTAGTGTAAGGTACCCAGGGCCGCTTTTCGGCAACACAGAAAAAATTTAATATGGTAAAAGAGAAATGAAAGTACTCGTTACGGGCGCCGGTGGGCAACTGGCCTGGGAGTTGGAACGTTCGCAACCCCTCCAGCATCAAGTGAAATGTCTGTCGCGGTCGCAGCTTGATATATGTGATGACAAACAGCTGGAGAGCTTTTTTTCGGAATTTAAGCCTGATGCTGTAATAAATGCCGCTGCCTACACGGCGGTAGACCGCGCCGAGCAAGAACAAGAGAAAGCGCACAGTGTTAACGCAGCAGCAGTAGGCCGCCTTGCCGAATTGTGCAGCAAGCACGGTGCCTATCTGCTGCACATATCGACAGATTTTGTTTTTGATGGCAGTGGCAGCAGACCCTACACCGCAGACGAAGACTTAGCGCCTCTGGGCGTTTATGGGCAGACTAAAGCGGATGGAGAAAAGGCTATTGCCGAGGTCATGAACGCCGATTGGGCCATCGTTAGAACCGCTTGGGTATATTCCTCTCATGGGGCTAATTTCGTTAAAACCATGCTTAGATTGATGGCGGAAAAGCCGGCGCTTTCTGTGGTTGGCGATCAAGTGGGTACGCCGACCTGGGCGCGGGGCTTGGCGCAAACCTGCTGGTCTATGCTAGAAACTCGACCCCAGGGGTTTTTCCACTGGACTGATGCAGGTGTAGCAAGTTGGTACGATTTTGCCGTGGCAATCCAGAGCCTGGCGTTGCAGAAAGGCTTGCTCAAGCATGTTATTCCGATTAAGCCCATCGCTAGCGAAGATTATCCCACACCCGCTAAGCGTCCAGCCTACAGCGTACTGGATAAAGCAAAAATATTAAACGAGTTGCCAAATTTGTCTTCTCACCATTGGCAGTTCCAGCTCGGACTTATGATGGACGAACTTGTCGCTGCATCAGCATAAAACTTAATAGAGAATTGATAAAGGTAAGCTATGAGTAAGGTACTTTTGGTAACTGGGGGCGCAGGCTTTATTGGCGCTAACTTTATCCATTATTGGATGGAAAGCTATCCGGAGGACAAAGTGATTGCTCTTGATGCACTCACCTATGCCGGTAACATGGCTAATCTTCAACTGGTCGAATCCAATCCGATGTTTTCTTTTATCCACGCCAATATTCTTGATCAGGCCACGGTGGAAAATACTTTGAGAGAAAGGAACGTCGACACAATTGTGCACTTTGCTGCCGAATCTCACGTCGATCGTTCTATTACTGGCCCCGATGCTTTTTTGGAAACCAATATTATGGGCACCCACAGCCTATTGAAGGCGGCTAAAAAGGTGTGGCTAGACGAAGTTCTGCTGCCGACCGGACACCGCTTTCATCATGTTTCCACCGACGAAGTGTACGGTACCTTGAGCCCGCAAGACCCGCCTTTTAGTGAAAACACGCCTTATGCTCCAAATTCGCCCTATTCTGCAAGCAAGGCGGCGTCCGACCATTTGGTGCGCTCCTACCACCACACCTATGGCTTGCAGGTGAGCACGTCAAATTGTTCAAATAACTACGGTCCTTACCATTTCCCTGAAAAACTTATACCTCTTGTCATTACGAATATCTTATTTGATAAATCGCTACCCGTATACGGAGATGGCTTGCAGATACGCGACTGGCTCTATGTAGAAGACCATGCTCGTGGAATTGATTTGGTATTAAAAAAAGGCCAAATTGGCGAAACATACAATATCGGCGGCATTAACGAATGGGCCAATATCGATATCGTAAAATTGATATGCACACTTATGGATGAGAGCTTTGCCGAGAATCCATCGCTTGCCGAGCGCTATCCCAGTGCCATGGCTGCCATTGGCGGTGAAGCGCAATCACTTATAAGCTACGTAAAAGATCGCCCAGGCCATGACCGCCGCTATGCTATTGACCCACAAAAAGCCAATGCCGAGCTGGGCTACCAGCCGCACGAGTCTTTTGAAACCGGCATACGCAAGACCCTACACTGGTATTTGGAAAATCAGCCTTGGTGGGCAAGCGTGATGGACGGTTCCTACACTGAGTGGGTGGCGAAACAATACAGTTAGTGCGCGGCCAATGCACCTAGTTAATAAAACGCTGGGTGGGCTTGTAGATTTAATCTGCGATTTAAAGTAAAAAGAGCAATAGCAACAGCAGATAGCACGATACGACGATTTGTAACGCAGTTGCTTGTCTTAACAATGCGTTTCTATTTCAGTACTGACCAGGGGCACGGTGATGAAAACGTTTATAGGTGGGATTTTCGCAATACTATTGTTGGCTGGGTGCGCTAGCACTGGTATGTCAACAGGGCAGCCAGTTGTATCCAAGCAGAGTTTGTTGGGTGAATACTATGTCGGTGTTGGCGATGAATTGCGGGTCAGCGTATGGAAAAATGAAGAGTTGACCATGAATGTGCCGGTGCGTCCCGACGGCAAAATTTCTTTACCACTGGTTGGTGATATCAACGCACAAGGTCTAACTGCGAAGCAACTCGCGGTTAATCTCACCGATAGTTTACAAACTTATTTGAGAAGTCCTCAGGTAACGGTAATCGTGATCGATGCAGGCAGTGTCGACTATTTGCTTCGGGTTCGCGTGACGGGCGCTGTGAATAATCCTGTTTCACTTCCACACAAAGACGGCATGACTGTACTCGACTTAGTGTTGGAGGCTGGCGGACCAACGCAATATGCCTCAGCAAACAGCGCCAGACTCTACCGAAACGTTGGCGACGAGCTAAAAGTTTACCCCATTAAGCTTGGCGATATTCTTAATAAGGGTAAACTCTCCACTAACTATACGTTAGCGCCGTCCGACATTGTCACCATTCCCGAACGAGTCTTTTAAACGGTAGAGACCGGCAAGGTTCGACAGCTAAATGTGTTTGCACTGTTTTTATAAACAATGTCGCAAAGGTAAAAATATGGTGTTTATCTGATTTGTGTCGCTTTCAAGCAAACGGCTCGTTTGCAAACTACAGCCATAGCCAAGTGGGGTAATCGTGTACCAACAAAATGCAGTTAAACAGTTTATCCGCGCTATTTTTCACGAACTCTTTCGCTCCAAACGCACTTACAACATATTTGCGTCCGCCATTTTACTTGGAGTTGTTGTTGTCGGTTATTTTTGGCAAGAATTCTATCAGTCTCGTGCCGTCATATCTGCGGTAACTAGACCCTTTTTGTTAAATAGCGCAACGAATAGTTCGAATTCGGAGCAACTGGAAAAGCTAATAAGCAGGTTCAATTCAACATCATTTATTGAAAAAATTCTAGCCAGGCTGGAAGCAGGGTCGCTCGCTAATGCCGATTTACCCGCATTGGACGCGGATGAATTTATTAAGCGTAGTTCCATTTTCTTTTCAGGCCAAAATTTCGTCACCATTACCTATTTAGCAAGGAGCCCTCAGATTGCAGAACAGAGATTGCAAACCATAGTAAACACTCTGCTTGAAATGATCGCTCCCGAAAACCAATTGCAAGCTCTAAATGATGAATACTTGGTTTTGCTCGCTAATGAAAGTCGTCTCAGAAATTTGCTGCAGGAAAAGGAATCAAATATTCGGGAAATGAAAGCGGTAGGTCGACTTAATGAGGGTGGCGGTGCGGCCAGTCGCATTACATCTTTACGTGAGACGCTTCAGGATGTAGATATTAATATCAGCACTATTGAAACTAAAATTGACAGCGTACGCAAACAGTTACAAAAAGAACATGTTTACCAGTCGACCAGAGCAAGAGTGAAAGAACTTAGGGACAAAAGAGAGCGCCTAATAAATATTATTGAGGAAAACAAAAAAAACTATTCTTCTGGTTCGCCGGAATTGGTATCAAAACAAATAGAACTGGATAATATTAATCTTGAATTGTCTAAACGGAATGTTGATGGCGTGCCATTAGTCGACACCGGTGTGCTAGATGAATCTCTCTATGAACAACTGCGTAAACAATTTACCCTCGACGAAGTAGAGTTGGAAGTGCTTAGCGCACGTGGTGAGTCGCTGCAGAAAATATATGATGCTGAAATAGACTCGGCTAGTGATGACCGTTCGCAAGATTTGGCCTTGGAAAAAATGAGGAATGAGTTTCAAGAGCTGGATGAAAGATATGAAGAGGCGAAAAAAGCGAGAAATACCATTATAGAAAAGCGCCAAAAAATTACAGCGGCCATGCCTAAGTATTCAGTAATTGACCGGCCTAGCTTGCCCAAAAACTATATTGGACTGGGTTTTGTAGAATTTTTAGTGCTGGGCCCAATATTGGCATTCGGTATTCCATTTCTACTAGCGGCATTACTTGTGTTAGGTGATAAGCGCGTACGTACAATCGGCCAGATGAAAAAAAGTGTACCAGCAGACATTGCGGTGTTGGGAGTAATACCTCACTACGATTCGCCTATGACATTAAGAGTTTTTCGAAATGCCATATTTGGCTTGGTAGCATGGGGTATATTTGTCTTTAGTGTGTATCTCACTGTTGGAGTTATTGGGCTGAGATCTTGAAAATGGAATCTGATATAAAGACGTTTAAACTGGCACGAATAAGTCCAATAATTATAGTGGCTAGTATCTTACTTATGGGTTTTGGCGCGGGTGTGAACGCGCAAGCAACTAGTCTGCAAGAAGAAAATAGATTTTTTGGCTCGTTCTATATTGAGTCAAAGTTGGTGGGCAATGCCACGGAAGTGAGTGACGATGCTCCGAAAGTTGAAGAGACGCAAATGTCTTACGGAGCCACTATCGATTCACTTTGGCGAACAAACTTAAGTGAGCTGTCGCTGATTTACGATGTCAGGGAAGCAAAATACCCCAAAAACTCCCAGCCGGACGATACCTATTGGGACGGTGAGTCAGGACTTAAGGTAGGCAACGATACTAGTTTTTACGGTGCTGCTTTAAATCATTCGATACGCAGGATCTTAGATGATCCTGCGTCCTCTCGCTCCATTTTAGCGAACACTCAAGCTAGAGAAATTACCTCTGGTTTTGCCTTTGTAAGAACACGCAATGACAATGCCAACGTACTGTCAGTAGCCTTCAATGTGGCTCAGGTGGATATAGAAGACTCGATAGAAAATGATTCAAAAAGAAATGGCTTTGATTTAATTTATACCCGTCATATATCCTCTACCAGAGAGTTGAACTTTATTTTCGGTGAACGCGATATCGAATACAATGACGTCAGTGAACTCGCCAACTATAAAACCGAGTCGGCAACCTTAAAATTTGGTGTTTTACACCGAACTTTTGATTATATTGTGCAGTTTGGCGTGACTAAGATTAAACCTGCTGTTGGCAGCACGAATAGCGAACCAACCGTAGATCTTCAATTAAATACGCGTCTATCGGGAAGTACGCTCAATATCTTTGCCAGTCGAACCATAACCGACTCGTCACTGGGAAATCAAAATAGTGCCTTTTTTTCGTCGGAAATTTCCTTCGATGGCACAAGTCTAGATCCAGACCAAGTTAAAAGTACAAGTGCAGGCATAGCTTGGTTGTTTGAACTTATGTGTGAGCGCTGTAGTGTTTCTCTCAACGCAGGCGTTGAAGACTCAGATTATATCAATTTGTCTATAAATGATTCAAAGCGCGTCACTGGCGACGTAACTTTTGTCTACGAATTTACCTCGCAGCTATCGGCCAGTTTTACCAGCAGCTCTAGTAAGGCAAATTTCTCCGACCCCCTAAGCACTCGGGCAACATCACAAATCACCACCTTGGGTGCGGGCGTTAATTACATTGCAAACCGGCAGTTGACCTTGGAGATGAGGCTCCAGCAAGAAAAGCGCGACACTAACAGTGAGGAACTAAGTGTTGGCTCTGTTAGTTTGAGAGCCACTTACGCCTTTGATTGATAGTCGTACCCTGCTTTGTGCCTGCATAGCCCTTCATCGTCGTCAGCTGAAGCACAAGGGTAGTGCTGCGACTGTCGCTTGTATTACTACCTTCTTGGTGATGTTGGTACTACTACGTCTTTCTCGTCTTGTTAAATCTTCCCGAAACGAAAAGCTATTTTCCAGACCTTGTGAGCCTGCATCGTATTCACGTGCCGAGGTGCCTAATTGTTTAACACAAGAAGGATTGATAAAGGCCTTCACGCGGCTTCCTGGGCCAATGCCTAGGTATACATACACCCGTCCCATGGACGGTTTGTTGTAGAAAAAGAACGGTTCGTCGATTTTTTTTACAATCAAAAGAAATAATAAAAATAATTTAAATGAGCTTAAGGTATAGCGCTTTGGTTTGTTAGTACATCACAGCTAAAATTTATGGATTTATCCCATATATCGTAGTCAAGCGGCTTATCACTCGTAGGCGCTCGAATCATTTAAGTTGATCTGGTTCAAATCTTGTGTCAGATAATTATACAACGGCCTTTTTTAGCATCATCGAGAGCGGCGCCTGATTCATTTTTGGCGTTTATTTCATTGCAGGGCCTCTTCTTATATTATTTTTTATTCTCACGTAACGCTTTGAATTTAATAGAAAATAACTAAATCATACGTTTGAATTGAAAAGTGATCACGTGAAATTGTAGTTTTGGCACGTTGCCTGCATTACCTAAAGTCTAGAGATGACCGTTGAGTTTCTCCTCAGTACAGAGTGTTAGCCACTAATTGTGCTAACCCCAAAGAACAAGTGAGTTTAGGTGTGAGCATGAAAGCTAAAATTTGGTTTTTCGTTAATTTTTTAATCGTTGCGTGTTTGTTTTCACAAGCAGCTTCTGCAGATGGTACCGCCTGGTTGGTACATCCAATAGATGAGCCAGTTTATCTTAGTGTGTGCGGCGCTGCATTGTTGTTGCTTGGAACTTACAAGGGACGTCGTACAAATTAATTTAATGGGGCATTGGTGTACTCGCGCCGGTGCTCCACCTTCATGGTTCCCTAGTTATATCCCCCACACCCCTCTCCTTTTTACCTTCAAGCTGTCCTCATTTTACAAGAGCTAGTTGCCATAGCTTTTATGTGTAGTACCCATCTTTGGTCAATGGTGTGGTCGGCTTGGAAATGAAGCTAACCTTGATATTGCCTAGTTCGCCGTTTTCCTAAAATCAAATAAGCTACACTTTTGGTGGAATCAGTTATTATTCGATTCGTAGTGCACTTTGTTTATATGTACTATGTGCGCAGCAATGTTATTGGCTAATGATTGTATAACACCAACTTATGCCTTGATATGATAGAAAGCTAGCTCCTTGCAACAGTGAATATCACGACCGAGTTTAATTCAGCATGACGGACTCCAGTTTCCAAAAGACATACAACCATCGCAATAAACGCCTTCTGCAAAATCATGACACCCTCGTACAGTGGGTGCAGCAATTGCTCAATATTATGGTGGTAACTACATCTCTGGTCGCCTTGACCTATTGGCGCGACGGCGAAATTCTTGTGCACTACCGCAGTATGTTGGTGTTTGCGCTTCTCTTAATGACCATTACCTATCATATGTTTGGTGTGTTGCGCCGCTTCGACAGTGTGATGGGCGGTATTCAGCATTTGGCCCGCGCGTGGGGAGTGGTCATTATTATTTTGGCGTGGGTTGCCTTCTTAACCAAAACGTCGGAATCCTATTCTCGTCAGGTGATCGTATACTGGGCCCTGCTGTCCTTTGTGCTGCAAGCTCTTGTGTTTGTGATCACCTACCAAGTGTATTCAATATATAGGCTCAAATATCGCGAACGAATACCGGCAATAATTATCGGTACAGGTCCAGTGGCGCGACATCTCGCGTCGGCGATTACTAACAATATTTGGCTAAGCGACAAAATTGTTGGCGTAATAAATTACGGAAATGATCAAGAAAACGAATGGACAATGGAGAAGCCGGGGTTATTGGGCACCGAAAAAGAACTCAATCAAATTATTGACCAATACAATATTCGCCGTATCTATGTGGCCTTACCATTTGCGTTAATCGGACACATCAAAGACGTGCAAGACTTATTGATTGACTCCAATATCGATCTGGTCTGGGCGCCAGACATCTTCGAATTTCGACTGCTAAATCACAGTGTGCGCGAAGTGGCCGGGGTACCACTGCTAACCTTGAACGAAACGCCGCTGATGGCCGGTGGCCCTGCATTTATTAAGGCTGTAATGGACAAAAGTGTATCTCTTATGGCAATTGTGTTGCTCAGCCCAATTCTGATCGTTTTTGCCCTAACTGTGAAATTGACGTCGCCTGGCCCCGTCATATTTAAACAGTTGAGGGACGGTTGGGATGGCAAAAAATTCTACGTGTATAAATTTCGCAGCATGTATACGCATAAACCGGATAATATTGTTAAGCAGGCCACGAAAGGCGACCCAAGAATAACGCGTGTGGGCGCCTTCATGCGTAAAACCAGTATCGACGAACTACCACAGCTATTTAATGTGCTAGAGGGCAGTATGTCGCTGGTGGGCCCCAGGCCGCATGCCGAGTCTCACAATGAATACTACTCGGACAAAGTCCGCACTTATTTGGCTAGGCATCGTATAAAGCCGGGTATGACCGGGCTGGCTCAAATAAACGGACTGCGTGGCGAGACTGAAACACTAGAGCTTATGAGTCGCCGGGTAGAGCTGGACCTTGAGTATATTTGTAACTGGTCGCCCTTACTGGATCTCAAAATACTACTATTAACCCCTATGGCGCTACTTTCGAAAAAAGCGTATTAATCTGGGCGTTGGTAGGCAGGGTATTAACTCTAGGCAATAAAACCCCAATGTAT
>JBLHGN010000091.1:0-12212 GCA_047616325.1 Lentisphaeria bacterium | reverse complement strand
CCTCTGTTAAACCTTTGTTAAACCTCTGTTAAACCTCTGCAAGTGCGTTTAAGCGCACGGGTAATCGGCGTGCGCCCCAGGTGCCTGGCTGCGCGTCAAATACACCCGCTAGGCGGGTGCCACATTTATTGCACCTGCCTGCCATGTCCAAATTCCACACCCCCAACTCGTACCAATCGCGCCCGATAAGTTTTTCTCCACACCCGTGGCAGTATGTACTGCCTCCGGCCGAGTCGTGCACATTGCCTGTGTAGGCGTAATGTATTCCGTTTTTTATAGCAATATTTCGCGCACGGCTTAGGGTCTCCGGTGGCGTTGGAGCAACATCGGTCATTTTCCAATCGGGGTGAAATGCGGTGAAATGTATGGGCACATCGGCGCCTAGGTTGTCTACCACCCAGCGAGTGAGCGCATCAAGCTCTTCGTCGGAATCATTTTTTCCGGGAATCAACAGAGTGGTAATTTCCAACCAAACGTCGGTTTCGTGTTTAATATAACGGAGTGTATCTAGCACTGGCTGCAAGTGCGAGCCTGTAACATGGTAGTAAAAACCTTCGCTAAAGGCTTTTAAATCGACGTTGGCGGCGTCCATGGCGGCAAAGAATTCCCGGCGCGGTTCGGCGCAGATATAACCCGCAGTCACCGCTATATTTTTGATATTTTGCTTGCGACAGGCTGCCGCGACATCTATCGCGTATTCATGAAAAATTACCGGGTCATTATAGGTGTAGGCAACACTTTTGCAGTTTAACTTGGCGGCAACTTGGGCAATTTTTTCCGGCGAGGCGGCGTCGGCCAAGGTATCAAATTCCCTCGACTTACTTATATCCCAGTTTTGGCAAAACTTGCAGGCCAAATTGCAGCCTGCCGTACCAAAAGAGAGTACTGGCGTGCCGGGATAAAAATGATTGAGCGGCTTTTTTTCTACCGGGTCAACGCAGAAGCCACTCGAGCGGCCGTAGGTAGTGAGTACAATTTGACCATGCCCGTGCTTATCACTTTGATTAGCCCTTACAAAACACAGGCCCCTCTGGCCCTCTCTCAACTTACAATAACGCGGACACAAATCGCACTGCACTCTGCCGTCGTCGAGGGTGTGCCAGTAGTGTGTTGCAACACTCATATCGTCCATCGTTAACTCCCCAGCATCTTTTTGCATACCAAAATTGCCACGTTTTTTAATAGCATCTCTTTCATCTCGCCTTCTGCACTCCGTCGACACTTAAAGATGTTGCACATGCCAAATTCGCTAGATCACCATTGTATTTCCTACAGTTCACCCTAAGTTGAATATTAGAGGTATCCTTAAGCCAAATTAATGGTACTTATTCCGCGGCCAACCACAAAACCAAGTGAGGTTAAACATGACCCACATCAGACCAGCTGCAGTGGCGGGTACGTTTTATCCCAGCGCGCCCAAAATTTTGCAGCAGCAAGTGGACGATCTGCTCAAACATGCCAAAGCACAACCCTATCACCCAAAGGCTTTAATAGCACCCCACGCTGGCTTTATCTATTCGGGGCCTATTGCGGCCAGCGCCTACGCCTGCCTCACCCCCTATGCCCATCAAATATCCCGGGTGATATTGATTGGGCCCTCGCACCACGTGGCGATTAGAGGCTTAGCTTTGCCAACTGTCTCAGAGTTCCAAAGCCCTCTGGGCACAGTTACCCTAGACAGCGATGCCGTCGCCACTTTGCTGGAATTGCCCCAAGTGCATGCGGTTGACCAGGCGCACGAATGGGAGCATTCCCTAGAAGTTCACCTGCCGTTTTTACAGTCGGTATTAACTGATTTCAGCATTGTTCCCTTGGTGGTCGGCGATGCCACTACCAGCGAAATAACGGAGGTGCTGGACAGGGTTTGGGGGAGCGACGAAACGCTTATTGTCATTAGCTCCGACTTAAGTCACTACCTCACGTATACCGAGGCACAATCGCTCGATGGGCTCACGTCTAAGGCCATCGCGGCACTGCAACCGGAAAAAATTAACAACCATATGGCCTGCGGGCGCAAGCCTATAATGGGGCTACTGGAGATGGCCCGACGCAAGGGCCTACATTGCGAGGTGCTCGATGTGCGTAATTCTGGCGACACTGCGGGCAGTAAAGACCGTGTTGTAGGTTACGGCGCCTATGCCTTCCACTGAGCGCAAAACTATGACGAACGAAAGCACAACTACTGCCACATTACAGGAACGGAACGGTCACTCGGCTGGCTCTCCTGCTAGCACCGCTGATAGCCCCCCGGTAAACAAAGAGGAACAGGCTATTTTGTTGGCGCTTGCCAGTAAGTCGATTCATTATGGCTTGCGCCACGGACGTAGCCTGGAGGTGAGTACCGAGAGCTACAGCCGTGCACTGCGAGAAAAACGCGTCACGTTTGTAACGCTGCATTTTGACGGAAAACTGCGCGGCTGTATCGGCACCCTAGAAGCGCATCGCCCGCTGGTAAACGATGTAGCGGAAAATGCCTACGCCGCGGCTTTTCGCGACTATCGTTTTTCACCGATTGCCAACGATGAGGCGCAACAACTGCAGTTGCACATTTCTATACTGAGCCCGCCGCAGCCGTTGACTATATTATCGGAGCAAGACTTGTTAGCCCAACTCCGCCCCAGCGTAGATGGCGTAATATTAGAAGAAGACGAAAAAAGAGCGACCTTTTTGCCCGCTGTGTGGGAGACATTGCCAGACCCTAAGGAATTTATTCGACACCTAAAACAAAAAGCGGGCATGGCGGATAATTACTGGAGTAAGCGGATAAAAATAAGCCTATATCAGAGCTTTTCCTTTTCTTAACGCTCTTTTCTTGGCTTTCTTTTCTTAATGCTTCTTTCTTATTGTTCCTTTTTTATGTTCTTTCTTAATGCTCCTTTCTTAACTTTCATTTTTAACTTTGTATTAAAGCTGGCTTATGGCGCTGAGCTTGTCTCAAGCTTGCTAGAGGGCGTGCGCTGCAAACGAATAAACTTGCGCGCAGAGTCCCAGCTTAATAAACCTAGAGCGCACCAAATCAAACCAAAAGTCACCAGTTTTGCCGGTACAAATGTTTCGCCAAACACAAACACCGCCAACAAAAACATGCCACTGGGGCCAATATATTGAAAAAAGCCCAGCGCCATTAAACTTATGCGATTGGCGGCAGCGGCAAAACAGAGCAGCGGCACCATGGTGACAGGCCCGGCCATAAGCAGTAAAAAATTGGTGAGCGATGAATCCGTAATCACCGAGTGGCTGGTGGAATTGAGCCAAAATAAATAGCCAAGCGCAAACGGAAACAAGGCGCCGGTTTCGACCAGCATTCCAGTAAAACTGTCTACGCCCAGCTTTTTGCGGATTAAGCCATACACCCCGAAAGAAAGCGCCAAACCTAAAGCGATAATGGGAATTCGGCCAAACTGAATAAACTCAAATATCACGGCAAGCAAACACAAGCTAGCGGCTATCAGTCTTACCCTACCCAGTTTTTCATTAAAAAAGAACATGCCCAATACAATGCTCACCAAGGGGTTGATGTAATACCCCAAGCTAGCGCTGAGTAGTTGGTTGTTAGTGACCAACCAAATAAATAAGCCCCAGTTGATGGCGATTAAACACGTCGAAAGCGCAAGCCCGGCGAGCGTAATGGGGGTTTTTAATACTGCTCTAATTTTTTGCCCCTGCCCGATAACAACAATAATCAGCCCGGTGAGCAGCAGCGACCAGATTACCCTATGGGCCAAAATCTCAATCGCGCCAACATGGCCAAGGGCCTTGAAATATATAGGGGCTACGGCCCACAGAGAGTAGGCACTAACAGCAAAAACAACACCCTGTATGCTTGAATTCAAGTAATAATCCTTCTTATTTCACCCAATGAACAGGCATCATATCGTGTTTATCAGCCACTAATTAGTGTCAATGCTTTCCATTCATAAATAGGGCTCTACCGCGTGTTATTGAAACGGCCATCTTCACCCCTTTCACACGGAGTGCCCACTTCCAACATCCGTTCCATCAAGGCGCCTATTCTCGTGCGGCTCTGATAAAAAATATCGGTTGACCTTTAACAACATAGTGCTGTGGCTACGCATAACACTATATGTCATTTAAGTTCGGTAAATTTCACGTTCCCACCACCCACGCCGACCTAAAATGACTTCACTGTATAGATTCATATAGCCACCTTTAATGACGACCAAAGCGGTTCTTCACACAAGCGCATCTGGGCTGATGAACTATCAAAATCAATTGACCGTTGGGCGCGCTTTTGATTTTTGCCATTCATTTTAAATAGACGCTCTAAAGGGTTTAACCGCCACGCATACGAAGAGAAATACCGTGAAAGACATAGATTCAAATCACATAAGTTTTCCTAATTACCACTATAACTAAGCTACGCTACCAGTGGATTTTTCGTAATGAAATGTAATTGCTCCTATAAATAGAGAGTAATTTCTATATCGTGAAATTTTAATCCTTGATAATTTCCATGAAAGCGCTACTTTCATCGCTAGTTTGGAAGTATGAATTTTAACCAACAGAAATATCTCTATAAAAACCAAAAGGATAGAGAGCTAAAATCCTCTAAATGTCGGCTTAGCCATGGCGGTAATTAGGTAAGTTTTTGGCAAGCACGCACACAGGGTCAAAAAAGTGTTGTGAGTGTGTTGGCCATGGTCGCCGCGGGCGCAGGCATAATCGTAGCAATGGGTGCGATGAAATCTACCCCTAAGATAGAACCGGAAGTTGACTCCTTGGCCCCCAAGGTTTCCACGATGAGGGCAGCCCCACAAACTAAACACATTAGTGTAAGCAGCCAGGGAATGGTATTGCCGGCCCACAAAATTGAGTTAGTGTCAGAAGTGGCTGGCCGCGTTATAGCCGTGACCGAAGACTATGCCGACGGTGGTTTTTTTACCAAGGGTCAAGCTATTGTCACCATCGACGACCGCGATTATCGCTTTGCGCTATTGCAAGCCGAAGCGGAGCTGGCAAAAGCAGAGGAACTTTATGCCATAGAGAAGGGCCGAGCGCGGCAGGCAAAAAGCGAATGGCGTAATCTGGGCGATACCGAAGTTAACGAACTCTTCCTTAGAAAACCACAACTGGCCTCGGCCCAAGCTGCCTTGCAGGCGGCACAAGCCATGCGCGACAAGGCGGAACTCACCTTAGAGCGCACCCGCATCAGTGCACCCTTTGATGGCCGCATTAATTTAAAAAATGTCGACGTAGGTCAATATGTCAGCCCCGGAGCAATTATCGCCCAGGTATATAGCACCGAATCTGTACTCGTGCGCCTACCCCTCACCGACAAACAGGTGGCCAAAGAGGAACTACCGCTAACAGCAAAAAGCGCTGACTCCCCTGCACTGCCGTCGGTAGTACTGTCCTCCGTGTATGGTGGAAAATACTATTCCTGGAACGGAACAATTGTGCGAACCGAGGGCAGCTTTGATGTAAAAAGTCGTGTGGTTTACGCCGTAGCTGAAGTTAAGCGCCCTTACGTAAGTGTGCCCAACAGCAACAAACCGCCACTGTCGGTGGGCATGTACGTTGCGGCGGAAATTATTGGCCGCGAAATGCCCGACGTGGTTACCCTGCCGCGAAAAGCATTACACAAGCAACATCAAGTAATTATTGTAAACAGCGATAACACCTTGCTCATTCGAAATATTGATGTGCTAAACAGCAATGGCGACGGTGTGGTGGTGACGGGGCTCAATGCGGGAGAGCGCGTTCTACTTACGCGAGTGCCCTACGCCGTGGATGGTTTTGTAGTCGCGCCCATCGTCGAAAATACCCCCGAACATGAAAGTGACATTGCCGAAGCACCATCAAAACTTGGTGCTGAAGCCGACAACGCAAAGCGTGAAGGCCAAGGATACTATTCCACGAAAAGTACACTCGCTTGGTTTGTTAATAACTCCATCGCCGCCAATCTCATTATGTTTATGATTTTGGTCGGTGGCATCGTAAGTTTGTTCTCACTCAACAAAGAATTGTTTCCCACGGTATCTGAAGATGTGGTGGAAATTTCTGTGCCCTACTTGGGCGCCGGGCCGCGTGAAGTAGAGGAGCAAATTTGCATACGCATTGAGGAGGCCATTCAAGACCTAGAAGGCATTAAAAAAATTCGTTCAGAAGCATCCTTTGGCTACGGCCAAGTGTGGGCAGAGATTGACGCGGGTTACGACATTCAAAAACTTTGCAACGACATAAAAACCCGTGTCGATGCTATTAACACCTTCCCCAGCGATAGCGAACGGCCGCAAATAACGCAGGCGCAACAGCGACAACGATTACTGCGCGTTGCCATATCCGGAGAGATAGACGAACGCACACTGAAAGATTTTGGTCAGCAGGTGCGCGACGAAATGGCCGAGCTAAACCACGTTGACATTGTGAACTTAAACGCCGTGCGCGCCGACGAAGTGTCGATAGAAGTTTCTGAATTCGATTTGCGCCGCTACCAAATCACCTTCGACGACGTGGTAAATGCCATTCGCCAGACGTCTATCAATTTGCCAGCGGGGGTTATTCGCTCATCTGCAGGTGATTTTCAAATACAAACACGCGGCCAAGCCTACACGCAAAACGACTTCGAAAGCATTCCCCTGCACACCAACACCGACGGCACACAAATTTTTATTGGCGATGTAGCGAAAGTTGTCGACGGTTTTGCAGATACCAACATCTACACCCGCTTCGACGGCACTCACGCCGTATTTATCGATGTATTTGGCGCTAGTAATCCCGACGTAATCAAAACGTCTGAATCGGTTAATGCCTACGTGCAAGGCCTACAAGACTCGCTGCCACCAGGCATTAGCTTTAGCGTTTGGTCGGACCTTTCTTTTATGTTTAAGGGGCGCATGAACTTGCTCGCCGGTAACGCCTTTGGTGGACTAGCGCCGGCATTTATCATTTTAATGCTGTTTTTACGCCCCAAATTAGCTTTATAGGTGGCACTCGGTATTGGCACCGCGTATTTCGGGGCTCTGTGGGTGCTGCCCATGCTGGGTGTCAGTATCAACATGCTGTCTATGTTCGCTTTTTTGCTGATACTGGGCATTATTGTCGACGACGCCATTATTGTTGGCGAAAGTATTTATGCCACGCAGCAGAGTGGCTTAGAGGGTAAAAAATCGGCCATCTTTGGCGCGGAAGGCGTATATAAACCCGTATTGTTTGCCGTGCTGTCTACCATGATTGTATTTTACCGATGCTATTTTTGCCCGGCAACGCCTCCAAATTTTTGTGGTCGATACCCGCTGTGGTAATTTGTGCGCTGACCTTTTCACTGTTGGAATCGTTCTGAATTTTGCCCTCCCACCTCTCCACAATGAAACCAGAAAAACCACCACGCTGGCTAATCGCCAAAAAAATTCGAAGCATTTCGCAGCATATTTTCAAATGGTTTGGAGACTTTCGCCAATAACATATTTAAGCCCTTTATCGCAAAATCACTTAAATGACACTACATCACGCTGGCATTTTTTATTATGGCCTTTGTGTTTTCCATTTCATTAGTCAGCAACGGCTATGTAGAGCGACAGTTTCAGTCTAACCCGCCCATGGATTGGGTAGTGGCCGAAATCGCGTTTCCTGAGGACTACCCACAAGAAGACCTTATGGCAACGGTACACTTTATTCCCTTGGTGGAAGGTGATAAGACCTTAGAGGATAAAGGTTACGGCGAGAATTTTATTCTGCACAACCTTACCTGGGTGCACGAGAATAGGGTTTGGGTTGTATTGGAGCTGGCCCATGACAGCGAGCTAAACCTCGACCCAGGTCTAATCGCCACACGCTGGCGCAGCTATATCGGAGAACTACCCAACATAGAAAAGTTCGAATTGGGCTATACCGCCAACGACAATGACGCCGACATCGCTCTGGACCTTTTCGCCTACGACATAGACACGCTCGATCGCGCCTCTCAAGAAGTGGCGCTGCTATTAAAGGCCTATGCCGGAGTTCACAGTGTGCGTGACTCCCTCGAAACCGCGCGCGACGACATCGACATAAGCCTCAAACCCGGCGCTGAAGTGCTCGGTGTAAGTCTTGGCAGTACCGCCAAACATGTGCGCCAGGGATATTTTGGTCAGGAAGCTCAACGCATTCCCCGCTTAAACGAGGATGTGCGAGTTAGGGTGAGCTACCCCAAGCAAGAGCGAAGCACCGTGGAGCGCATAACCGATATAAGGGTAAAGACCGCCGACAATCGTGAAGTGCCCTTTGAGGCCGTTGCCGAAGTCAACTTTGTGCCCGGCTTTACCCGCATTGAACGCACCGACCGCCGCAGCAGCATTCAGGTAACCGGTGATATCACCGAAGGCCAAGCCAATACCAATTTCGTGATGGAAGACTTTATGGCCAAACACAAGGACAACCTAGAGCAAAAATACGCCGGTTTGAAAGTGGGCAAGGGCGGCAACAGCCAGGAAGAGCAGGAGTTTATGGCGGGGCTGTTAAAGGCCTTTGCATTTTCTCTACTCCCCATATATGCGCTAATGTCCATAGAATTTAAATCTTACGTTAAACCTCTGGGTGTTTTATCCGCTGTACCGTTCGGCATTATGGGCGCTACTTTCGGTCACTGGATTATGGGGTTTGCCATCGACATTGCCTCGTTCTTCGGCATATTGGCCGCAGCGGGTGTGGTGGTGAACGACAATCTGGGACTTATCGACCGCATCAATCAATTGCGCAGGGAAAACGTGCCCGTGCGCCAGGCTTTGATGCAAGCCAGTAGAGATAGATTTAGACCCATCGTCCTTACCAGCCTAACGACCATTATCGGCCTAGTGACTATTATGCTCGACAGCAGTATGCAGGCGCGCTTTCTAATGCCTATTGTGGTATCACTGGCCTTTGGCGTGTTGTTTGCCACTTTCATTACACTGTTGTTTGTTCCCGTTTTATATTTGGCAGGCGCCAAACTGAGGAAAAGAATTAGAGGACGCTCGACAGTGGCGGCTGACGTCGAGGTATTGATAGCGGAGGTTTGATTAGATTTTTAATGGGTACGGCTGAGTTAAAAATTAGCTATACATAAAAAAGGACTACGTTTGTGTAGCCCTTTTTTATAAACCTTCACTCTTTTTCGAGGACCGGCTAGCGTCAAACCTGACAACATTGTCACCGTGTTTTTGCCGAGAAGTAATAATCTTTTCGGCTTGCTGATTGGACAACAAACGAAAAAAGGGTGACAGACGCTCGATGGCAAAATCTAACTGTGAGGCTATGGCCAGCGGATCACCGCCGTTGATTTGGTCGAGCAATTTATCAATCGACATTGTCTGTTTTGTTTCTTCATCGAGTTGCCGGCGATAATCCTCCAAGGTCATCTCAAAAATTTGGCTAGCACCGCGTGCGTTGGCCTTATTAAGCGACTCATTACTCAGGCCAATCACCGTACTCACGTTCACGTCATCGTCGACGGCGACCGAGCTCACGCCGATGGAAACCGTTATCTTAATCCGCTTTCCGTCCAGTTTAGCCTTAAAAGACTCAATTATGAGGCAAATGCGGTTGGCCATATCTATCGCATTATCGGAAAGTGACATCGGCATCGTCACCATAAAACGCGCCAAGCCGATGCGGGCGACACTGTCTTCTTTGCGAAAGGCATCGAGCAATACCGAGGCGGTGCGCGATACCACCTTTTCGGTACCTTTACGGCCGATACGTACAAAAAAATCTTTATAGTTATCAATCTCAATGGCCAACAGCGTGAGATTAGACTCATGCCTGCCGGCAAAGGAAAGCTCCTTTTCCAACTGCATCTGTAAGCCGCGTGCATTCAGCAGGCCGGTCAGTTCATCAATGGTGGAGTGCTCTTTAAGTGTCTGATTTTCCTTGCGGAAATTAGCGTAGGAGCGCACTCTAGTTTTTAAATCTGTAGCGTTAAAGGGTTTGGTAACGAAGTCTGTGGCGCCCATTGAAAAAGCTTTTTGCTTGGCAGAGTCGGGATTGCTCGCTCCTGTGGCAACAATTACCGGCAGGTTGCTAATGCTATCGTTGGCGTGTGCTCTAATGGCCTCCAACAATTCAAATCCGTCCATTTCGGGCATGGCGAGGTCGGTAAACACAATATGGATATCTGGGTTACGCTCGATAATAGCTAAGCCATCGGCACCATCAACCGCCTGGAGCACCTCAAAGTCATCGTCAAACATACGTGTCGCCGCAATACGCACCACTCGAGAATCGTCGACTATCAATACTTTGATTTTGTTTGGGGACTTGTTCTCAAACATAGCTAATTCGCCTCTGGCCTTGGCACCTATTCGCACCTTTTATTGCCCTTTTTTAAGATACTACAGTAATCGGAATTTCAAAGCTCTATGGGATCGGACAAAAAACTAGAATTTGCGATTAACGGTCGATATTTCGGCTCAACTATACATAGCCTAGACCAAGTTCATGAGAAAACGCTGGAAAATGACGCGTACATCAACGAAAAGAGACAAGATTGAAGCAAAGATGTGCCTGTAAAACAAGTTTGTGAGGGGCGCCGAGACGCGCGAATCATTCAAAGACACAAAAAAGACAGCTAGTTCAGCTGCCTCTGAAAAGCGCATAATTTAGTGCGCTTGTTTAATTCGGCTTAGGTTCAATGCACCTGAGGTTAGTACACCTAAGTCTAAATAACTACCGTTTAGTGCGCTTCTGGCGAAGTTTGACCGGCTGCGGCTTTGGCCTTGGCTTCGGCCATTGCCCGGACATAAATATTATCGAAATTGAGTGGCGGCAACATCAGTGGTGGAAATCCACCGCGGATGGCCAAGCTGTCTATCGCTTCACGCGCATAGGGAAAGAGTATGGAGGGTGCCACTGTCGATAAAGTCTGCTGCAATTTGGGTCCTTCAAGGCCTGTCACTAAAAATAGACCCGCCTGATGAACTTCGGCCAGAAACGCCACATTTTCTTCTTGCTTCACGGTGATAGTAAGTTTAAGTACCACTTCAAAATGCTGCTCACCCACCTTGTTAATTTGGGTGTTGAGATCTTGTTGCACCGCCGGTTGGGCCTGGCTGCGCGCTGAAATATCCATGGGCGTTTCAAACGAAATATCTTTTACATATATTTTTTGCAAAGCAAATTGCGCAGTCGGCGCTTTAACTTCTTCGCTTACAGTATTTTGGGTCTCTTCTGTCATAGTATGTCTCTACTTAATCTATAAAATGAACGGTTTAAATGTTTAGTATGGGGCAAAGGTTTAAGCGAGTTGCACCCTACACTGCTAGGCTCTGGGCTTGAATTATTATGAATTCAACACCTTGTCCAATAAACCTCTAGAGTTAAGGGCCATCAAATCCGTGCAGCCACCTACATGATGGTCGCCAATCCAAATTTGAGGAACAGTTCGCTGCCCGCTTTTTTTCCTCAAATCGAGTCTCGCCTGAGCATTACCATCGACAGGTATTTCCTGATAGGGAAGTTGCTTTTGTTGAAGAAAGGCCTTGGCCATGCTGCAATACCCACAACTGCGGGTAGTATAAATAACAATTTTTTTCACGTATTAGTTTCTAATGATGTTATCAACCAATGGTTATAACGAGGTTTGCCTTATCCTTTACCTATCTTACATTCGCGCCTAACCGGGGCAAATCACACATAGTACTCACTTCTTACACTCTAGTCTTAAGCGCTTAATCTTTAATCTGTAATCTGTCACCCGTCACCCGTCACCTGTCACCTTTAACCTTTAACCACAGGAAGGTTTTGCCCCGACCATTCCGACATGCCACCTCGCATGCGATTTGCGGTATGGTCATTTTCCTTTAGGACTTTGCCGCTGGCGCCAGCGTGCTGGCCCATTTTGTCCACCACGATAATGGTTTTGCCCTTTTGCTTTTTCAATTCGTCAATTCGATTTAAAAGTTTAGTGTGCGGTATGTTTAGCGCATCCACAATGTGCCCATTTTTAAAGTCTTTATTTTCTCTCACATCGAGAAAGACTGCATCACCCGAGTTCACCATTCGAGTAGCTTCGTATACGGATAACACTTGGCCACCCTTTTTGCTTTCCATAAAAGCCAATACAGCCACTAGAACAAGCAAAAGAAGCATAAATGGCCACTGCTGAGTGGCAAACGCTATAAAATCAGTTATAAACAAGTCCACAAAAGACCCTTATTAGTTATCGTTCAAAAAATTGGCCGGCAGTATACACCAACGTCCTAGTTTTTACTTGCTCTTACTCATCACCTGCAGCGATT